>JAYRLO010000318.1:0-3067 GCA_041905215.1 Aeromonadaceae bacterium | reverse complement strand
CCCTTGGTGGCGCTCTTGCATGTGCTGCTCCAGTTGGGGGATCAGGGCGGTCGTCCGTTGTCCGGCCAGTGGTTGAATGATCAATCGAAATAACCCCTGGGTGTTGAACAACGACTGGGCGGCACCGACTGGGATCAGCGCCGCCTCACTAAAGTCCATTCCCAGATTGCTGCTGCGACTGGTGAAAATGCCGACCACCCGAAAGCGGCGATTATCGAAGCGCACCCACTGGCCGACGGGATTTTGTTCGGCAAACAGCTCGCGGGCGACGGTCCGACCGAGCAGGCAGACCGAGTGATCCGCTGCGGCATCCCCAGGAAGCCACTCTCCGCTGAGCAGGCTCAACTGATGGGTGAAGCGCATCTCGTTGCTGGTACCCAATAGCATGGTCTGCCGGATCCGGGCCCCCTGTTTGGCTTCGCTAAATCCCATGATGAGTGGCACCAGCCGCAGATCCGGGATCCGTTGCGCCAGATAGCTCATATCATCGAGGGTGATGTCGCGTAGGCTGTTACCGCTGACGGGGGGCAGCCCACCGGTGGTCTCCTTGCGTCCGGGAAACATCACCAGCAGATCCTTGCCCAGACCACTGAATTCGGCGGCGACGAAGTTGCGGGCGCCCTGACCCAGTGCCGTCATCACCAGAACGGAGGCGACACTCAGGCTGATGGCCAGGATCAGCAGCAGGGCGCGGCCCCGATGGCGACTCAGTGCCAGACTGGCGAAACGCAACTGATCGCCACGCCGCATCATGACGAGTTGCTCGCGGTGGGTTGGGACATGCTATCCACGTCGATGAGACCATCGCGCATCTGGATCTGGCGCCTGGCCCGAGCGCCGAGTCGCGGATCGTGGGTGACGATGACGAGGGTGATCCCCTGTTCGCGGTTGAGACGCTCCAGAAGCCGGATCACCTCGTCGCCGGAGTGACTGTCGAGGTTGCCGGTGGGCTCATCGGCCAGCAACAGGCGCGGTGACATCGCCATGGCGCGCCCAATGGCGACCCGTTGCCGCTGTCCGCCCGAGAGTTCGGCAGGCTTGTGCTCGGCCCGATTGGTAAGCCCCAACTCGGCCAACAAACCATCGACCCGCTCGCGGCGCTGAGCGGGAGCCACGCCTGCCAGCATGAGGGGCAGTTCGATATTTTCCCGAGCCGATAGCCGCGGGATCAGGTGAAATGATTGGAAGACGAAGCCGATGCTCTGACTGCGCAGCGTCGCCAATTGCAGCTCGCTGAGCCCGGCGGTGTCGATCTCATCCAGCAGATAGTGACCGCTATTGGGCCGGTCCAGTAGTCCGAGCACGTTGAGCAGGGTCGACTTACCCGAGCCGGATGGCCCCATGACGGCGACATATTCACCGGCCGCTATGGTCAAATCCAGCCGTGACAGGGCATGAACCGTCTGTTCGCCGAGGCGGAACTGGCGTTCGATCTGCTGCAACCGGATCATGGTGCCGACTCCATCTCCTCGGTCGTTGCCGCCCGATAGGAGTGCTCCGAATCAACGCTTAGTTGCCCAGGCTGTTGTACCAGTTGATCATCAGCCGAAAGTCCGGAGCGGATCTCCAGCCAGTTCCAGTTCTCCAGACCAAACTCCGGCTGCACCAGCTCCAAATGGCTGTCACGCAGGCGCAGTACTTTGCCATCCTCGCGACGGGCCTCGGCTGGCAGCCGCACCACATTGCTGCGGCGAGCGATCTCGATTTCGACATCGGCGCTATAGCCAATAAGCAGCGGCAGATCGGCTGGCTTCGGGGTGAACTCCGCCTCGATTTCCACCGTGCGCGCCTGCTTCTCCACCTCCTTGACGTAGGGGGCGATACGGCGCAGTCGTGCCGGAAATCGCTGCCCGGGTAGGGCATCAAGCAAAATGGTGGCGCTCTGGCCGACGCGCAGCCGCGCGGCATCTACCTCGTCAATCGGTGCCGAGACATAGAGGCAACTGTCGTCAATCAGATCGATGACCGGCGGCATGGCGATGCCGGGCGGCGAGGGGGTCATATACTCGCCCAGTTTGGAGTTTACTTCGGCCACGACGCCACTAAAGGGGGCTACCAACTGGCTTTGACTCAGGCGAGCCTGGGCGAGGGCAATCTGTGCGGTATCGACGGTTGCCTGCTCATCGGCGGCTTGGCAGGCAAACCGACTACTGGCAGCAATCGCCGCCGCCCGTTCGTGCAGGGTCTTGGAGGTCAGATCCCGGGCGCGCAGGGAGGCCAGGCGATCGGCTTCGCGCCGATCGAAGTCGGCCTGGACGCAACTTTGTTCACGCAGCACCCGATTGAGCGCTGCTGTGGCTTGAGTGCGCTGTAGCTCGGCCTGCAGATCCCGCTGCCAGAGGGTGAGCAGGGGTTGCCCTTGGCTCACGCGATCACCGGCCTGCACCAGGATCTGATCCACCACGCCGCCCATCGGCAGACTGAGGCCCGCTCGCTGGCACGACTTGATGGTTCCGGCCCGAGTGTTGACGACACTGCTGATGAGATCGCCGCGGCTGGGTTGTACCAGCCGAACGGGCAGCGGCGAGGGCATCAGCCACCATGTGGTGAGCGCTATACCGATGACCACTCCAATTCCTGAAACCAGCCAGCCTCTATTCATGCGTCATTACCTCCAGGAGCCTCCATCCATTGTGGCTGTTGTGGGCGCTGGCTGCTTTGACGCACTGCTCAGTTAGGTTGTTCTCGGCTCCGGAAGTTAGAGTCCGGCCGGCTAATTTGTCGTGTTGGGTTGTCGGCGCTTGGCTTCAACCAGCCAGCGATCCAAGGCGTTGGCAAATTGTTGCTTGTCGGCCGGACTCATGGACGCGGGGCCTCCGCTTTGGATGCCAGAGCCGCGCAGCGTGTCGAGAAAGTCGCGAATGGCCAGTCGCTCCCCGATATTGGCCTCGGTCATGGGTTGGCCGCGCGGGGTGATCACCTCGACCTTCTTGGCGAGCAGTCGGGCGGCGAGGGGAATATCGGCCGAGATCACCAGATCTCCGGGTTGTGCCTGATCGACCAGATAGTCATCGGCCTCATCAAAGCCGCTGGATACCCGGACGCTGCGGATCACCGCCGATGGGGG
>JAYRLO010000024.1:0-17443 GCA_041905215.1 Aeromonadaceae bacterium | reverse complement strand
TGCCAATTTCTATCTCTCATTTACCGGATCCACTGGTGGGTCGACCAATATTCACGAGCTGGATAATGTCAAAATCTGTGCTCTTAAATCCAATCCGGTGGGCACTCAGATCGATCACTTCGAGTTTGACCACTCGGGGCAGGCGCTGACCTGTAATCCGGAGGAGATGACGATTCGTGCCTGCGCCAACGCGAGTTGTTCGGCGCTGGTGACTGAGAATGTGACTGCGGTTCTGAGTCCGGAAAGCCTGAGCGATGGTGGCTGGGAGAGGAAAAGCGTTACCTTCACGGGGGGCTCGACCAAGGTCTCTTTGCGCAAAAATACGGCCGGGAGCGTCACCATTGGTGTCACCAGCTCGACACCGGCGACCAAGCCGTTGAGCAAGACCCTCTGCCGTGCAGGCAGTAGTGCATTGAGTGAAGCTAATTGTACCCTGACCTTTTCCGACAGCGGCTTTGTCTTCGATGTGCCGGATATCATCGCCAACAAGGCCACCAGCAATGTGGTCGTCAAGGCGGTGAAGAAGGATGACAGCACCAAACAGTGTGTGCCCGGCTTTGCCAGCACCAGCAAGACGGTGAATTTCTGGAGCAGTTATATTTCGCCCAGTACCACGGTGAATACGGCTAAACCTACAGTTACGATCAATGGCTCGGCGGTGGGAGCCAACGCGGCAGCCCCGGTGTCAATTCCCTTGGCGTTTGATAGCTCCGGGCAGGCTACATTAACAAGTGTCAATTATGTCGATGCTGGCCAGATGCAGCTCAATGCCAGCTATACCGGATCTGCGGGTACAGGGGATGTCGGTCTGGTAATGACTGGCAGCGATCAATTTGTCAGTCGTCCAGTCGGCCTCTGCATCCAGCCGGAAACCGTCTGTGCCGCGGGCAACAGCAGTTGCCCCTATTTCCGGCGCGCCGACGAGAATTTCTCGGTTCGCTTGACGGCTCAGGCGTGGGAGTCCGACAGCGATGCCGACATCTGTTCGGGTAACCAGAAAACGCCGAATTTTGCTCTATCCGGGATCGCTCTCGGCTCGACCCTGGTAGCCCCGAGCGGTGGCGTCGCGGCGACGGTCGGGACCGCTAGTTACGATCATGCGGCCAGCAGCACGGCCCTGCAGACGGTCAGCCAGAGTCTGAGTGAGGTCGGGGTGTTCCGCCTGACGGCGACGCCGCCGAGTTATCTGGGCACCACGATCCCTGCGACCAGCAGTGCGCCGGTCGGTCGCTTCACCCCCTATGACTTTGCCGCTAGCAACGCCAGCGTGTCGGCTGGTTGTGGCAGCTTCAGCTATATGGATCAACCCATGCCAACCAGTTTCGTGGTGGCGGCGCGTAACAAGAGTGGGGCAACCACGGCGAACTATCGGGATGAGTTTGCCCCCGGACTGGTGTCTATGGTGGCCGAAAATAGCGACAACGGGGTGCCGCTGAGCACCCGCTTGAGTGGGCTTGGTGGCTTGAGTTGGCAGGCCGGGCTGTTCACGGCCAACCAGCATCCGGAGACCTTTGCCCGCAATGCGCCAGCCGATGGCCCGTTTAGCCAGTTGGCGATTGGGCTGCAACTCTTCGATAACGAGCAGGATGTGGTGATCCCGTTGATTGGAACCAACATGAATGCGACGACCAGCGGAGCCTGTGGGGCGAATTGCACGGCCGTGTTGCTTGCCACCCAGGATCTGCGCCATGGCCGTTTGAAGCCAGCCTCCGGGCGGACCCTGGCCAGCAATCCGCTCTCCCTCCCGCTGATGACCGAGAGTTATGCGGCGGGGCAGTGGCTCTGGAGTCAGGCGGACAACTGTACCGCCCTGGATCTGACCACCAGCGGCGGCTTCCTGTTCGATCGGGGTTATGACAAAACCAAGGCGGAATTGACCCTGATCGATAACAGCAGCAAGAGTCGCCTGGCGCTAACTCAAGACCGCTCGACCCCGGCAAGCCAGCCGACCAGCAGTACGGCCAAAGAGGGTTATATCTGGCTGCACTTCACGGCTCCGGGTATCAGCGATCGAGTTCACTATCGGCTGGATCTGGCGAAGCAACCGGCGTCCCCCATCTGGCTGAACTATGACTGGGATGGCGATGGAACGGCCGATGTCGATGACATGGGTGGTTGGGCCTTCTTCAACCAGTGGCGTAGCAGCGATCGGGTGATCTATCGCCGCGAGTCATTGCAATAACGAGATTAAAGACTCGTGTGGCATCATGATGGGTGTCGCACGGGTCAATCATTGATAGTGTCAGCATTTCCGGTACCGGACGAGCGAGCCGCTCGGATGTTTACTTGCCCATTGTTCGTCGGGTTGGTAAAGTTAGCCGGTTTTTATCCAGTCCCAACATTCCAGGATCACCCGTTACCATGTTCAAGAATCTCAGAGGCCTGTTTTCCAACGATCTGTCGATCGATCTGGGGACTGCCAACACGCTGATCTACGTCAAGGGCAAAGGCATAGTGCTGAACGAGCCGTCTGTGGTTGCTATTCGTCAGGAACGTGGCGGTAACGCCAAGTCTGTGGCGGCGGTTGGCCATGCTGCCAAGTTGATGCTGGGACGTACTCCGGGCAATATTGCCGCGATTCGTCCGATGAAGGATGGCGTCATCGCCGACTTCTATGTCACCGAGAAGATGTTGCAACACTTCATCAAGCAGGTGCATGACAATAATTTCCTGCGTCCAAGCCCGCGCGTGCTGGTTTGCGTCCCTTGCGGTTCTACCCAGGTAGAGCGTCGCGCGATCAAGGAATCCGCTCAGGGCGCCGGTGCCCGCGAGGTTTACCTGATCGATGAACCGATGGCTGCCGCGATTGGTGCTGGCTTGCCGGTATCCGAAGCGACCGGCTCCATGGTGGTGGATATCGGTGGTGGTACGACCGAAGTGGCCATCATCTCGTTGAACGGTGTGGTCTACTCCTCCTCCGTGCGCATTGGTGGCGACAAGTTCGACGAAGCGATCATCAGCTATGTGCGTCGCAATTACGGCAGCTTGATTGGCGAGGCCACCGCCGAGCGCATCAAGCACGAGATCGGCTCCGCCTATCCAGGCGATGAAGTGCGCGAAATCGAAGTCCGTGGCCGTAATCTGGCCGAAGGGGTTCCACGCAGCTTCACTCTGAACTCCAACGAGATCCTCGAGGCGTTGCAAGAGCCGTTGACCGGTATCGTCAGTGCCGTGATGGTCGCGCTGGAGCAGTCTCCGCCTGAACTGGCATCCGACATCTCCGAGCGTGGCATGGTGCTGACCGGTGGTGGTGCACTGTTGCGCGATCTGGATCGTCTGTTGATGGAAGAGACAGGCATCCCGGTTGTGGTGGCAGAAGATCCGTTGACCTGTGTGGCCCGTGGTGGCGGCCGAGCGCTTGAGCTCATCGGCATGCACGGCGGCGACCTGTTCCACTACGAATAACCCTGAAGCCGGCCCCTTGCGGGCCGGTTTCGTATGACGAACCGCATGAACCCAATCTTTGGCCGGGGACTTTCCCTGCAACTCCGACTCTTCGTGGCTGTGCTGCTCTCTGTGGCGGGCATAGTGGCCGATGCGCGCTTTCACCTGTTCAGCGATGTGCGGATCTACATGGACTCCATGGTCAGCCCGTTAATCTATCTGGCCGATTCGCCGCGCCAACTGGCCGATGGCGTCAGCGAGCAACTGCAATCCCGCTCCCAACTGCTGGATGAAAACCAGAAGCTGGAGCAGCAGCTGTTCCTGCTGCGCAGCGATCTGCTGCGACTCAATCAACTCAGTCAGGAAAATGAACGGTTGCGCGGTTTGCTCGGTTCGCCGATCCAGGCGGACTCGCGCAAGATGGTAGCGGAGATCCTGGCGGTTGATTCAGACCCCTTCATTCATCAGGTGGTCATCGATCGCGGCGAACGCAATGGGGTGTTTGAAGGCCAGCCGGTCGTCAACGATCTCGGCGTCGTCGGTCAGGTGGTCAGCGTCGGTAAGACCACCAGTCGCGTCTTGCTGATTACCGATCTGAGCCATGCGGTGCCAGTGCGCGTCATGCGCAACGATATCCGAGCCATCGCTAGCGGCTCCGGAAACTTGGATGAGCTGACGCTGAAGAACATACCGCGTAGCGCCGATCTGCAAGAAGGTGACATGCTGGTAACCTCGGGTCTGGGAGGTCGTTTCCCGATGGGCTACCCGGTCGCCCAGATCACGCAGTTCTCCTACGAAGAGGGGAAGGCATTCGCTGAGGTCAAGGCCCGTCCACTGGCGGCTCTGGATCGGCTTCGTTATCTGCTGCTGCTGTGGCCAGCACCGATCAGCGAGGCGGCAGTTGCATCAACCGTCGCGGCTAGTGGGGCTGTGGCAACCGGAGGGGAGCCTGCAACATCGGCTAAACCCGAAGCCAAATCACCGGTCAAGCCTGTGAAGCGTGAGCACAAACCTGCATCCAAGCCTGCCCGTGGAGGCACAGTAACCCGATGAATCTAACAGGCCATGGCACTGGCTCCATCTATCTGACCATACTGCTGGCGCTGGTTCTCTCAATCGTGCCGTTGCCCAGTTTGCTGGATACTTACCGCCCCGATTGGGTGGCGCTGGTCGTTTTGTATTGGGTCATTGCGCTACCGCACCGGATCAATATCGGCACGGCCTGGGTCGCGGGTCTGTTGCTCGATATTCTGCTGGGATCGACGCTGGGTGTCCGCGCCCTGTCGATGGCGATCATGGCTTACATAGCCGCGATGCAGTTCCAGCAGATCCGTAATTTCTCGGTCTGGCAACAGGCTCTGGTGATTGGTTGTATCAACCTGTTGGGCCAGCTGGCGATCTTCTGGGCTGAACACCTGTTTGGTGTGGCCTCGCTGAATTATCGCCTGTTTTGGTCCTCATTGAGTACCACATTGCTCTGGCCCTGGACCTTTCTGTTCCTGCGCAAGTTGCGCCGTAAGTTTAGAATCCGCTGATGACCGCTATCGCTCCTCGTCTCTATCTGGCTTCGGCCTCGCCCCGGCGGCGTGAACTGTTGACCCAGTTGAACTATCCGTTCGCCGTCTTGTCAATCAATGTACCGGAACAGCAAGCCACAGGTGAAAGCGCTGAGGTCTATGTGGAACGGTTAGCCGCCGATAAGGCGCGAGCCGGTTGGCAAGCCTGCGGGGGAACCCTGCCGGTGCTGGGGGCTGACACCATAGTGGTGCTGGACGGTCATGTGCTGGAGAAGCCTCGGGATCAGGCCGATGCCGAGCGGATGCTGGCGGCCCTGTCGGGACGCACTCATCAGGTGATGACGGCCGTCGCGGTCGCCGGCCAACGGGGCGTTTGTGTGACTCGAGTAACCACCGAGGTCACGTTCCGAGCACTTGGCGCCGACGAGATCGTCGAATACTGGCACACTGGAGAGCCCGCCGATAAGGCTGGTTCCTACGGGATCCAGGGGATCGCGGGCAAATTTGTCAGTCGAATCGTTGGTAGCTACACCGCCGTGGTGGGTTTGCCACTGCTGGAAACGGATCTGCTGTTACAACAATACCTATAAGCAGGCGAGGAGAGCTCAGTGTCAACCGAACTTCTGGTAAACGTCACCCCTTCTGAGACCCGGGTTGCGCTGGTCGAACAGGGCATACTGCAAGAGGTTCATATCGAGCGACTGGCCAAACGAGGCCTGGTCGGCAACATCTATAAAGGCAAGATCAGCCGGGTGTTGCCGGGGATGCAGGCGGCATTTGTCGATATCGGCATGGAGAAGGCGGCCTTCCTGCACGCCTCGGATATTGTGCCGCACACCGAATGTGTCGATGTGCGCGAGAAAGAACACTTCCAGGTTGGCAACATTGCCGAGCTGGTGCGTCAGGGCCAAGACATCATGGTGCAGGTGGTCAAAGACCCGATTAGCACTAAAGGCGCCCGTCTGACCACCGACATTACCCTGCCATCCCGTTATCTGGTCTTCATGCCAGGCAGCTCCCATGTCGGTGTCTCCCAACGTATCGAGAGCGAAGGCGAGCGGGAGCGGCTGAAGAATATCGTCTCCCGCCAGGTGGATCATCTGGGTGGCTTCATCGTGCGTACCGCCGCCGAAGGGGTTGGTGAGCGCGAGCTGGAGCAGGATACCCAGTTCCTCAAGCGGTTGTGGAGCAAGGTGCTGGAGCGTCGGCAGAAGTACAAGCCCTGCAGCATGCTGTATGAAGATCTGAGCCTGGCATTTCGTATCCTGCGGGACTTTGTCGGCACCGATCTCGACAAGATCCGGGTCGACTCGCGCCAGACCTTCGAACAACTCAAACTCTTTACCGAAGAGTTTGTCCCCGAGATGGTCAACAAGCTGGATTACTACTCGGGCGACTCGCCGATCTTCGATCTCTACGATGTCGAGAACGAGATCCAGCGAGCTCTCGAGCGCAAGGTCGAGCTCAAGTCGGGTGGTTACCTCATCATCGATCAGACCGAGGCGATGACCACCATCGACGTCAACACCGGCGCCTTCGTCGGTCATCGCAATCTTGAAGAGACCATCTTCAATACCAACGTCGAGGCCACGGCGGCCATCGCTCGCCAGCTGCGGCTGCGCAACCTGGGCGGCATCATCATCATCGACTTCATCGACATGCAGTCCGAAGACCACCGCCGACGGGTGTTGCAGAGCCTGGAGCAGGCGCTCTCTCGCGATCGCGCCAAGACTGGCGTCAATGGTTTCTCCCATCTGGGGCTGGTCGAGATGACCCGCAAACGCACGCGCGAGAGTCTGGAGCATGTGCTCTGCTCCGAGTGTCCGGAGTGCAAGGGGCGAGGTCGGGTCAAGACGGTGGAGTCGGTCTGCTACGAGATCCTGCGCGAGATCCTGCGGGTCAACCGGGCCTATGACGCCGACCAGTTCGTGGTCTATGCGGCGTTGCAGGTGGCCGAGGCGCTGCACGTCGAGGAGTCCCATAGCCTGGCGGAGCTCGAGGTGTTTATCGGCAAACAGGTTAAAGTCCATGCCGAGCCCCTCTACAGCCAGGAACAATTTGATGTGGTGATGATGTAGGTGATTCGCCGAACCCTGTGGCATACCTGGCGCCTGAGTGCGCTGCTTCTGGTAATGCTGGCGCTGCTGGTCAGCCTGGCGCGCTTCGGGGTGCCCTGGTTACAGGATCAGCGTCAGCAATTGCTGGATTGGCTGGTGGATGATCCGGCTATTCGCAGTGAACTACAGAGCTTGGGGGCGCGCTGGAGTGACTATGGCCCTGCCATCTCGTTGCAAGGGTTGACGCTGCAGCAAAAACGCAAGGATCCCTGGCTGTTACGGGTGCAGGATGTCACGTTGCAACTGGATCTGTGGCAGAGCCTGCGTCAGCGGCAGTGGGTGATCGGCGCTCTGCAGTTCCAGGGGGTCGATCTGATCGTGCCCCAGCGGCTGCTGGATAGTGCCCCTGGTGATCAGGGCGCAGACCGAGACTGGCAATCCCTGAGCCGATTGCTGCTCGGCGGCCTCCAGCAGTTCGAGCTGCGTCATGGCCATCTGGTGGTTCACTCCTCGCTGGGCGATCTCGGCACTCTGGATATCGCGCGTCTGCGCTGGGAAAACCACGGATTGCGCCATCGAGGCGATGGCGAGGTGGCATTTCATCACAACGGCATCGCCAACCAGATCCGGCTGATTGCCGATCTGCAGGGGCCTGCCGATCAGCCCAATCGACTCAATGGCCAGCTCTATCTAGGCTCTACCAGCCAGCGCTCAGCTGAAACCGCGGCGACAACTTCCGCTATTCCGACCATCGACAAGAGCCTGCACGGCGAGTTGGGCTTCGAGCTCTGGTTGGTTCGTGCGGCCGATCAGTGGCAGCAGGGGCTGCTGAAGCTGGCTGACAACCAGTTGAGTTGGCAGCAGGATAGCCAGACTCACTCGGTCGGGCTGCGGGGCGGGCAACTGCAGTGGCAGCGGCTCGGCAGCGGTTGGCAACTGGCCAGTTATGATCTCGAGGTGCGAGGCGATGCACCCGTCTGGCGCCCTTGGCATATCCAACTGGATTCTCAGGATAATCGGCTCAGTGGGCGCATCGACCCCATCAGCCTGCCGGGCATCACACCGGTGCTGGCACTGTTGGCCGGAGAGCAGAGCGTCAGCGCCGAAGCCCTGCACCAGATGCAGCCATCCGGCGAGTTACAAGATCTGGCTTTCGAGCGGCAGGAGTCGAATGGTCGCTGGCTGTTATCCGGTCAGTTGCGTGATCTGGCATGGCAGCGATGGCAGATGGTCCCCGGTCTGCGTCATCTGAATGGCGACTTCGTGCTCGACGCCCATGGCGGCCGAGCTAATGTGCAGTTGGCGGCACAAACCGTGCGGGTTGGCCCCTATTTTCCCAAGGATATTCCCATCGATGGCCTGACGGCCCAGTTGCATTGGCAGCAGCTGGAACAGGGGTGGCAACTGGCAGGGGAGCAGATCCAGCTGATGACGCCGGCCCTGCAGGCCGCCACCGACTTTCGCCTGGATCTGCCGACGGGTGGCTCTCCCTATCTGGCGCTCTTGACCCACGTTGACCTGCAGGATGCGGGCCAGGCCTGGCGCTACTATCCCCGTCTGGCGATGGGCCAGGGATTAACTGACTATCTGCAGGCTGCTCTGCAGGGTGGGCAGGCCCATGACGCAACCGTCTTGTGGGATGGCCCTCTGAGCGAGTTCCCCTACCACCAAGGGGGGGGGATCTTCCAGGCTTGGGTGCCGTTACGTGAGGCGACCTTCCAGTTCGATCCGGCATGGCAACCGCTCAAACAGCTGTCACTGGATCTGCTGTTCCAGAATGACACCCTGGAGATGGTCAGTTCATCGGCCCAGCTGGGCAAGGCCCACAGCGACCATATCCACGCCTGGTTCCCGACTCTGGCTCCGGACAGTCGCCTCTATATCAATGCCGATGTGGCGGGCGAGGCCGAAGCGGTCACTGCCTATCTGCAAGATTCCGGCGTGAAGGATTCGGTGGGTGCGGCACTGCGTGATCTACAACTGAGCAAGCCGTTGACCGGTGATCTGCAACTGGTGATTCCGGTCGATGGCGATCCGGTGCAGGTGTTGGGGCATGTGCAGTTTGCCGATAATCATCTGCGGGTCGCCTCCCTCGGCTTGCCACTAGAGAAGGTGAACGGTGAGCTCTTCTTCACCGAGCAGGAGACCCGTTTCGATGGTTTGACCGCCGAACTGTGGAATCAGCCTCTGCGCGTTGACTATCTGGGGCAACTGCAGCAGAAGGACTACAGGGTCAAGCTTGGGCTGAAAGGCTCCTGGAGTCAGGCGCGGGCGGCACGCTGGCCGATGCTGTGGCGGCAGACCTTGAGTGGCCAGGGAAACTGGCAGGGGGCATTGGAGTTACAGCTGCACCCGAAAGGGCGCTACGACTACAAGGCCCAGTGGCAGAGTAATCTGCAGGGCGTTGGTCTCAACTGGCCGGAGCCCTATCGCAAGGCGGCAAAAACCAAGCAACCCATACAGATCCGCGCCCAGGGCGACCAGCGCGGAACCCAGCTCTACCTTGATTGGCAGAACGGCTTGCACGCCGCTGGGATGCTGGAGAGCGGATCGACCCGTTTCCGCCGCTTATGGATCGATAATCAGGCCGAGCCTGTTCTGGATCCGCTCTCTTCGGCCCTGAATGTGGGGTTGAAGTTTGACACTTTGGATCTCGATGCCTGGACTGCCTGGTGGCAGAGTGCCTCCCAGGAGATGGATGATGCCGCACTCGACAGTGCCGGCAGTTGGTTGCCCTCGGATATCGCCATGCAACTGCAGGCCAAGCAGCTGGTATGGGCCAAACAACCCTGGGATCAGAGCTCCCTCCAGCTGAACCAGACCGGGCAGTCTGGCACGCTGGATCTGCTGGCGAGCCAGGTGGCGGGTGAGCTGTCATGGCGGCCGAAACAACCGCTGGCCATCGAGTTGGCCCGTTTGCACTGGCGTACCGAGGCGGCTGGTGACGAAGAGGCCGCGCCGCAAACCGCCAGTGCGGCAGCTCAAACTGTGCCGCCTTTGGCGGAGCAGAGGCGCCAACTGGCGGCCATCCCCTCGTTTGATTTTCACTGTGGACGCTGCCAGTTCGATGATCTCCTGCTCGGCGAGGTCAAGGTCGCCGGTCGCGTGACCCCGCAACAGCTGCGCATCCCCGAGTTTTCGCTGCAGAGTGGCGATAATCGACTGTCGGGGCAGGGGCGCTGGAGTGTTGCCGGTGGTGAAGGCCATAGTGAGCTGCAAATGAAGCTGCAATTGGCCAGCCTGGAGAGTTGGCTGCACGATCTGAACTATGCGGCTGGCATCGCCGGGACTCGTGCTACCGGGGAGGTAAACCTGAATTGGCTGGGCCCGCTCTATCTGCCCCATAAGCCGAGCATGGCTGGCACATTGAACGTTGAAACCGGAGAGGGGGTATTGCGCAAACTCGATTCTGCCAGCACCAAGCTGCTCTCCTTGTTGTCACTCAACACGGTTGTCCGTCGTTTGAGTCTTGATTTCAGTGATGTGTTTGAACAGGGCTTCTTCTTCAAGTCGATTCGCGCCAGTGGCACCATCAGCCAGGGTATTTTGCACAACGAGGACTTTGAGTTGCTCGGGGATGCCGGAGACATTCATGGCGGCGGCAATATCGATCTGCCCAACCAACGGCTGGATTACCGGCTGAATTTTACGCCGCACTTTGCCAACGGCGTCTCGCTCGCCACTGCCTTTGCCGTCACGCCGGTGACGGGTATCTATGTGCTGGCGGCCTCCCAGATCCTTTCGCCGGTGATCGATGTCTTTACCAGCATCCAGTTTCATATCTCTGGCCCCGTTGACCAGCCGCAAGTGGTGGAGATTGGTCGTGAAACGGGTCAGCTCAAGAATATCGGTGACGATTACAAGAAGGTGCTGAAGCGATGAAACTGGTGGCGATACAGCTCAATAGTGGTGTGCCGTGGGAGCTGAATCGTCAGCAGATCGTGGAACAGTTGGCGGCGCTACCGGATGAGCGCCCCTGCCTTGTGGTGTTGCCGGAAAATTTTGCCTGCCTGGGGGCAACCGCCGATTATCAGGCGATCGCCGAAACCCTCGGTGATGGGCCGATCCAGCGGCAGTTGGCCGCCTGGGCCCGGGAGAGCGGGATCTGGCTGGTGGCCGGCTCCTTGCCGACGCGGGTGGCGGGTGAGACACGGCTGCATACCAGCTCACTGGTCTACGGGCCCGATGGTAGCTTGCAGGGCCATTATCACAAGCTGCACCTGTTCGATGTCGATGTGGCGGATGGCCATGGCCACTACCGCGAGTCGGCCAGTTTCGTTCCCGGCGAACAATGGTGTGTCATCGACACACCTTTTGGTGGCCTCGGGCTCTCCATCTGCTACGATGTGCGCTTTCCCGAATTGTATCGCCAACTGCGCGCCGCTGGAGCCTCTGTGTTGCTGGTTCCTGCCGCCTTCACCCATGTCACGGGGGAGGCGCACTGGCTGCCGTTGTTGCGCGCGCGAGCCATCGAGAATCAATGTTATGTGGTTGCCGCCAACCAGTGCGGTCAGCACGGCGCCGGGCGCAGCACCTGGGGCCATTCGGTCATCATCGACCCCTGGGGCCAGGTGTTGGTCGAAGCCGAACACGACGTTGGCCTGATCCAGGCCGAGTTGAACCCACAATTTTTGAAACAGATCCGCCATGATATGCCGGTGCTGAACCATGCCAGGTTACGCAGCGGATGGAGAGAGACCGAGTGATGTTGTTGAACCAAGTTTCCGAACGCCTGCTGTTACCCCATGAACTGGATGAAGCGATACTGGCGCGCATGCTGCGGCAGATCATGAGTCATCGCGTGGACTTCGGCGATCTCTATTTCCAGAGCAGCTATCACGAGTCCTGGGTGCTGGAAGACGGCATCGTCAAGGATGGCAGCTACAACATCGACCAAGGGGTCGGGGTGCGCGCCGTCAGCGGCGAGAAGACCGGTTTTGCCTACTCGGACGAGATCAGCATCCATGCGCTGAGTCAGGCGGTGATCGCCGCCCGCGGCATCGCCCACAGCGGCGGAGAAGGGGAGATCCAGATCTGGCAACCAGGCCATGCTCCCGTCCTGTATGCGCCGATCGATCCCCTGGGGACTCTGGATAAACAGCAAAAGATTGCTCTGCTGGAGCAGATGGATCGCTTCGCCCGGACTCTGGATCCGGCGGTCACCCAGGTCATCGCCTCTCTCTCCGGGGTCTACGAAGAGGTGCTGGTGGCGGCCACCGATGGCACTCTGAGTGCGGATATCCGCCCGCTGGTGCGCCTCAACTGCAGCGTCCTGGTGGAACGCAACGGACGTCGCGAACGCGGTAGTGCTGGTGGCGGTGGTCGTTTTGGGTATGACTACTTCTTTGATCCCATCGGCGGCGAGATGCGGGCGCTTGGCTACGTGCGCGAAGCGGTTCGTCAGGCATTGGTCAACGTCGAGGCGGTGGATGCACCCGCCGGAACCATGCCAGTGGTGCTGGGGCCGGGTTGGCCTGGCGTGCTGCTGCATGAGGCCGTTGGTCATGGCCTGGAAGGGGACTTCAACCGCAAGGGCTCCTCGGCATTTGCCGACAAACTGGGGCAGCGGGTGGCCTCGGAGCTCTGCACCATAGTCGATGATGGCACTCTGCCTGGTCGGCGCGGCTCGGTCAGCATCGATGACGAGGGGACGCCGGGTCAGTGCAACGTGCTGATCGAGAAGGGGATCCTCAAGGGCTTCATTCAAGACAAGCTCAATGCCCGACTGATGGGCGTGAACCCGACCGGCAACGGCCGCCGTGAATCCTATGCCCATCTGCCGATGCCGCGCATGACCAATACCTACATGCTGGCCGGGGAGCATGATCCGGCCGAGATCATCGCCTCGGTGAAGAAAGGGATCTATGCACCGAACTTCGGTGGTGGTCAGGTGGATATCACTTCCGGCAAATTTGTCTTCTCGGCTTCCGAGGCTTATCTCATTGAGGATGGCAAGATCACCGCGCCGCTCAAGGGGGCGACGCTGATCGGTAACGGTCCCGAGGCGATGCAGCAGGTCTCCATGGTCGGCAACGATCTGGCGCTGGATGCCGGAGTCGGTGTCTGTGGCAAGGAGGGGCAGAGCGTGCCGGTCGGCGTAGGGCAACCGACGCTGAAGCTGGAGATGATGACGGTTGGCGGTACTCGCTAGCGGCCTGTTCCGCAGGCGTTGAACACGAAAAAGGGCGGATATATCCGCCCTTTTTGCTGTGCGTCGAGTGGTCAAATCACCTCTTCGAGCTCGTTGCGCAGGTACTGGAACAGTTCGCGGAAGGCGACGGGCGGCTTCTCCTCCTGACGCTCCTTCTGGGCCTGGCGTACCAGTTGGCGCAGCTTCTGGCGATCCAGATCGCGATACTGCCCCAGCAATTCGTTGATGGCACCATCGCCTTGCTCGAGTAGTTTCTCGCGCAGCAGTTCCAGCTTGTGCATACGGGCGTTGCCAGCGACGTGGCGGCTGCGGATCACATCCAGAGCCTGCTCGATTTCGGTGGTGTCACGGCTGCGCATCAGGCGACCGATGAACTGCAGGTGGCGACGCCAGGCCTCCCGCTTGCCCTTCAGGCGATGGGCCAGAGCAATGGCATCTTGCAGCTCTTCATCCAGCGGTACCTTGGCCAGTTCAGTCGGCTTCAGGTTAACCAGCTCCTCGCCGAGATCCTGCAGAGCCTCAGACTCTCGTTTCATTTGGCTCTTGCTGGGGCCTTCATCTTCCCACTCGTCGTTGGGGATTCCATCAAATTGATTCTGCATAGCGATTCTATCTTCAGTTCACATACCTAATATGGTACCAGCTTCTCCCGTTGATTGCTGGCCTGTGATAGGCTGGGCCGCTAACGAAGATGAGACACTATGACTATGGATTTGCAGCAGCAAGTACGCCAGGAACAGGCGCGCCTGGAGCAGGTCGTCGCCGATGCCTTGACGATCGCCCGACAACTGGGGGCCGACAGCGCCGAAATATCGATCAGCAAGCAGACGGGCCTCTCGGTGAATACCCGGGGTGGCGAGGTCGAAAGCATCGAATTCAACAAGGACGGAGCCTTGGGAATTGCCGTCTACCGGGATGGTCGCAAGGGCTCTTCGTCAACAACCGATCTGGGTCTGGAGGCGGTGCGTTCTGCCATCGAGGCGGCTCTGGAGATATCGCGCCATACGGCGGCGGATCCCTTCGCCGGGCTGGCCGACGCCGACTGGCTGGCTTGGGATGCGCCTGAATTGGATCTGCTGCATCCGCTCGAACCGGATCCCGAGTTTGGCATCGAGCTGGCGCGTCGTTGCGAACTGCATGCCCTCGGGCGCGATCCACGCATCAAGCAGTCGGATGGTGCCGGTTTCAGCAGTCATCACGGCATCAAGGTCTACGGCAACAGCCATGATTTCGTCAAAGGCTATTCGGGTTCCCGCCATTCGCTAAGCTGCATGCTGATTGGCGAACAGGATGGCGAGATGCAGCGTGATTATGGTTACTCCTCCTGCCGTCACATCGACGATCTCTGGACGCCGGAGCGTATCGCCGACGAGGCGATCGAGCGAACGGTCGCCCGGCTCGGGGCGCGTAAAATCGGTACGGCAACCCTGCCGGTGCTCTTCAATCCGGATGCGGCTTCCGGTCTGTTTGGTCATCTGGTCTCGGCCATCGGTGGTGGCAATCTCTATCGTAAGTCCTCCTTCCTGCTCGATTCGCTGGGCCAGCAGATCTTCCCGGAGTGGTTAACGATTGAGGAGCAGGCCCTGTTGCCGCGCGGTTTGGCCAGCACGCCCTTCGATGCCGAAGGGGTGCGTACCCTGGACCGCTCGATCATCGCCGATGGCTGTCTGCAGACTTATCTGCTGACCACCTACTCGGGCCGCAAGCTGGGCATGCCATCCACCGGCCATGCCGGGGGAATTCACAACTGGCAGGTCCATGGTCAGGGGCAGAGCCAGCAGCAGTTGCTGAGTCAGATGGGAACCGGCTTGCTCATCACCGAGTTGATGGGGCAAGGCGTCAACGTGGTGACCGGCGATTACTCGCGCGGCGCCGCGGGCTTCTGGGTGGAGAATGGCGAGATTGCCTATCCGGTCGAGGAGATCACCATTGCGGGCAACCTCAAGGAGATGTTCCGCAACCTGGTGGCCGTCGGTGATGACTGGGATACTCGCTCCAGTCTACGAACGGGCTCTATTCTGTTAGAACAGATGAAGATTGCGGGCAACTAAACGTTGGCCGATGAGTGAGGAGAAGCGCGATGAAACTGTTGAATCACCTGTTTGTTCAAAACCAGCTCTGGGCCGAACGAATCAAAGCCGAAGATCCTCATTTTTTTGAGAAACTCAGTGCCCAACAGGCACCGGAATATCTGTGGATTGGTTGCTCGGATAGCCGGGTGCCGGCCAACGAACTGTTGGGGCTGCTGCCGGGTGATGTGTTTGTGCATCGCAACGTGGCAAATCTGGTCATTCACACCGACTTCAACTGCCTGTCGGTGATCCAGTACGCCATCGATGTGTTGAAGGTCAAACATATCATCGTCTGCGGCCACTATCGGTGTGGCGGGGTGATCGCCGCCATGGGCAATTCAGAACAGGGGTTGATCGATAATTGGCTGCGTAACATCAAGGACATCCGCTTCAAGTATCGCGAGCAGATCGAGGCGATGAGCTCGCTCGAAGAGCAGCAGGACTTCATGTGCGAGCTGAATGTCCTCGAGCAGGTGGCCAACGTCTGTTACACGACGATCGTGCAGAACGCCTGGAAGCGGGGACAGGAGCTGGCGGTGCATGGCTGGATCTATGGTCTGAGCGATGGTCTGCTGCGGGATCTGGGGGTGACGGTCAGTGCGCTGGATCAGGTGCCGGATGTTTACCGCTCCTCGCTCGATATTGTCAGCCAGTACCACCCGCATTCCCAAGGCAAGGATTAATGGCACCTAACTAGTTGTAATGTTTGTCAGGTAAGAGTTTCGGGAGCGACAACCTCTCTCGCCAACTCGCCGTAAACCCTTCCCTGGGGGCTCGATGGTGGCATCCCTGCCGCCAACGGTTGGCTCAAAAGGCTATCTCTCCCTCGCTAACTGACTGGCATTGCCGCACGCTGACACGCCGTGAACCCCATCCATGGGGGCTCCGCCGCACCATCCCTGGCGCGGAGGGGCAGCTTAGCGCTACCTAAGTCGCAGTGATGGGTGATCTGCTATTCGGAGCTATTCAGGTAACCGATGACAAATGAAAAGAGGCGCCACAAGGCGCCTCTTTTGATCCACTCTCGGCAGGTTGCGACTTAGAAGTCGTAACGGGCTGCCAGTTGGTAGTCGTTTTCGACCGCTTCGGCAGTGGTATCGCTTTGGGCATTCAAACCCTGAATGCGGTATTCGCCGATGACACGCAGTGACTTGTTGAACTTGTACTGAGCGCCCAGGGTGTAGTAGTCGACGGTGTCGGTCTTGGTGCCCGCCTTGTCGGCTTCCTGCTTGTCATAGACAGCCATCAGACCGAAGCCGTTGGCGAAGTTATAACCCAGAGCCGCTTCCCAACCGGTGTGGTCGGTGCCGGTGGCCAGATAGTCGGTACCATCGGCATAGTTCAGGGCGGCGTAGAGTGACTTGTTGTCGAACATCACACCCACTAACGCCAGCTTGGCATCATCTTCACCCGCCTTATCACGGTTACCGACGTTATAACCGGCGCCGAAACCCAGGCCGTTGTTGAAGTAGTAAGCGGCTGAGAGGCCATAAGCGGCATCGGCAGAGGCGCTGGTTTTCTCTTCGGTGGTGTTGCCGTCGAACTTGTAGCTCAGATCGAGTTGCGCACCCTGGTTGGACTTGCCGCTCTTCAGGTCACCGAACTTGGCCGAGTACTTCAGCAGATCCGAGGAGCGACCGGTCCCGAACTTGTCTGCGCCATGACCCAGAGCATCGGCACCGTAACCATCGGAGAGAGCCACGTCGGTCCAGTCGGCGACTTGTGACACGGCGCCCTTTTGACGACCGAAGGTGACCTGACCGAAGTTGTCAGACTTGACACCGGCAAACGCCAGACGGGTACGGATCTTGTCATCGGAACAGGTGGTGGTGTGAGTGCCATCGCCAGCTTCGGTGGTGGCGCAAGAGACGTTGTTGATCTTTTCACTGTCACCAATGTTGAATTGGGCTTCGTATTGGCCGATGGCCTTCATGGTGCCGGTGATGGCGCTATCTGCCTTGACACCAAAACGGATGAACTGGTTGGCACCCAGCTTGGCGCTGTAGTCTTCGGTGCCATTTTTCTTCTCACCGAAGAACTGACCGGCGTAGATACGGCCATACATATCCAGAGACATCTGTTCATTCTTATAAACATCAGCGGCTTGGGCGGCGGAAGTGGCGGCCATCAGGGCTACAGCAACAGCAGTCAGCTTTTTCATCAATCATTCCTTGTATCGAGCAATTATTTATTTGCGAGGGTTATCAACGAGGGCCATGCTAGGAGTCGCAGATGACGGTTTGGTTACTCGACGATGAAGTT
>JAYRLO010000317.1:2646-3082 GCA_041905215.1 Aeromonadaceae bacterium | reverse complement strand
CAAGGTTAATCAGGCGTTCTCCGAGATGACGGGCTATGCAGAGAGCGAGATCGTCGGCGAAAACCCGCGGGTCTTGCACTCCGGCTATCAGGATGCTGCGTTTTACCATCAGATGTGGGATGCCTTGCTCAACCATGGCCGCTGGCAAGGAGAGTTATGGGACCGGCGCAAGAATGGTGAAGTCTTTGCCGAGCTGGCCACGATTGATGCGGTGTTCGATGCACAGGGCGTGGTCCGCCATTACGTCTGTTTGGCATCTGATATCTCGGATCGCAAACAGCATCAGCGTCAATTGGAGTTACAGGCCAATCACGATTTGTTGACCGGCCTGCCTAATCGCAAGTTGCTGTATGAACGACTGCCGATGCTGATGGAGCAGAGCATCGCGGCCGGAGAGCGGTTGATGCTCGCCTATATCGATCTGGATGGCTTTAAG
>JAYRLO010000317.1:0-2636 GCA_041905215.1 Aeromonadaceae bacterium | reverse complement strand
TGGTCATGCCGTGGGGGACCGATTACTGATCACCGTGAGCCAGCGCATGCGCATGATGCTGCGCGAGCAAGACCTGTTGGCGCGTATCGGTGGCGACGAGTTCATTGCGGTCATTCAAGGGCATGGCAGTCGGCAGGATGCCTTGAAACTGATCAAGCGGCTGTTGCGTATCGTGGCGCGCCCGGTGGTCTATAGCCAGGTCAGGTTAAAGATATCAGCCAGTATTGGCTTGGTTTGTTATCCCCAGGCTGTTCAGATGACCGCTGAGCGTCTGATACAACAGGCGGACGCCGCCATGTATCAGGTCAAACAGCAGGGCAAGGGCGGCTATTGCTTAGCAGAGGAAGATGAGGCGCGGGACGAGAGCGTCCCGACGCCTGAATCATAACCGCTGGGATCAACAGCGGGTTTGTCCGGCCGAGATCACCTGCTCGATCTGCAGGCTTTCCGGGTTGACCAGCAACAGATCGGCGTCGGCGCCGACCTTGATCTCCCCTTTTCCGGCCAGCCCCAGCATGCGCGACGGATTGCGCGTTGCGCACTGCAGTGCCGTGTGAAACGGCACTTTCTCTTCTCGACAGGCGCGGACAACCGCTTGCCACAGGCTGCCGATATCGCCAGCCTCGACACTCTTCAAGGTGCCGTCATCATGGAACAGTGGCAGGCTGGCATTGGCATCCGAGCTCAGTGTGATGCGATCTTCCGGTACGCGTTGCGCCAGCAACCAGGCCAGTGCCCGCGAGGCGGCGATATCACCGCTGGCCTCCATTTGCGGGGTGGTCGAGGTGGTGAGATCTATCCAGCCACCGCGTTTGCCCCACTCAACTGCCTCGTTCAACAGGTGTGGATTGCGATTGCAATGGGTTGGGCAGAACTGCTCCTTGGGCAGGTCGGTCTCATCACGCAGGCGGCTGAGCGGTTGCAAGCCGCTTTGTGCGTCGCCGATATGGAAAAAGCTCAGGCCGCGCTTGCCTGCCAGCAGTCCTGCCGTTCGGGCTTCGGCAGCCAAGGCGGCCAGCGATTGATGATCTGGCTGGGAGGAGCGGTGATCGCTGACGGCCACTTCGCCGACGCCGATGACCTCGGGAATAAACAGCAGATCTTGTTCGAGAGAGCCGGTCACCGTTTTCACCGGCAGGTGATAGGAACCGCTATACATATAAGCCGAGACGCCACGAGCCGCCAGTTCGCGTACCTTGCCCAGCAAGGCGGCTGGATTGCGGGTCAGACTATCGGTCCCCAGAGCGCCGACCAGGGTGGTAACCCCCGCCTGTAAGGCCTGTTCGGCCGAGAGTTCTGGTGTCCGGTAGGCGAATCCACCTTCGCCGCCGCCGCCCAGCACATGGGCGAGCGGGTCAATCAATCCCGGGAGTAGCCACTTGCCGCGTCCATCAATTCTCTTTAATGGCGCCGGCAGTGACCAGGCCGTCTGGGTTGGGCCAATCCAGGCAATCCGGCCATCAGCCAGCAGCACATTGGCGCGACCAAGCGGCACCGGGGTGAACAGGGTAGCGTCTTCTATCAGGGTGAGCACAACCAACATCCTTGTCGTGGGTGGGGCGGATCAGATCCGAGGATCAACCGAGTCATCGGGTGTGGGCCCGGCAGTGGAACGCTTCATGGCCAACCAGCCCCGGTTCTATGTTAGAGGTAGGCGTACCATTATCGCCGCGAGATAACAACAAAAAGGTTTCATATGAAACTTTAACCGTGGCTGGTTCGGAATTTTCGAGTAGTGTGTGCTGCGGGTCATCACGGCGTTGCGCGCGCATATCTTGGCGCTATCACTTCAAAGCGCCGCCAAACGACTGGAACAGCATGCTCAGGGTGTAAACGCGGCGGAGCTGACGTTAGACACGCTTCAACAACTGTTGAATGAGTGTGTGCAGGTCTGGACTCCGCTGGCCGCTGCGCTCGATCAGGCTGGGTGGCTGCCGACTGAGGCCGTTGAGGACGAGATGGCGCCGGATCTGACATGCCGACCTTGGTGGCAACTCGGTATGCAATTGCAGTCGCTGTTGCTGCAAAGTGATGCCCAGGCGCTGACCGTGGGTGAGGCCTTGGCGCAAGCCCTGCAGGGGACAGACGATGAACCGCACTTCAGACCGATCCACAACGCGCTGATCTGCTGTGATTTTGATGCGGCGCTCTCTTTGCTGCATCCGCTGGTTCAGCGTTGGCAACGGACCTTGGGTGAGGATGGGGGTAATGAGTAACCCTCCGTCGCTAAAAATGTGAAGCGATAGACTGATACAAATTGAATTTCGGTTGAAGCTGACCTGGTCTGCACCACGAACTCGTGCAGTGAACAAGGGGGCGTATATGTACCGGAATATCTTGCTGGCCTATGACGGAAGCGAGGATGGTCGTGAAGCACTTTGTCAGGGGGCCAAGCTGGCGGTGTTGTGTCAGGCCACCGTGCACCTGGTGGCGGTGATCGTCAATTCGCAGGGCACGGCGATGGCCGAATCGGTCTATCCGTCCGGCGAATGCCTGTATCGGGAAATGCAGGAGTTCAAGCGCGTGATGCTTGAAGGCGAGGCCGAGTTACAGCAGGCCGGGTTGCAGGTGCGCACCTATCTGTGTCGTGGCCAACCGGTGGAGGAGATCAGCGCGATCGCCCGCGCGGCGCAGGC
>JAYRLO010000023.1:0-17594 GCA_041905215.1 Aeromonadaceae bacterium | reverse complement strand
ACGCAGCAACGGTGGTCCTGGATGTTACTGTTGGTTTCGGCGCTGTTTTTGGAACTGTGCGCCATGGTGTTTCAACACGGATTGGGATTATTCCCCTGTGTGATGTGTGTGTATGAGCGCATTGCGACTATGGGTCTGATGGCAGCGGCTCTGGTCGCGCTGGTCGATCCGAAACGGGCGCTGTTTCGTTGGTTGGGGATCCTGATCTGGGGCTACAGCGCCATTCGTGGGTTGCAGCTTGCCCTCAAGCACGTGGATTACCTGCTGAACCCGTCCCCCTTCAACACCTGCAGCGTGTTGCCGGATTTCCCCAATTGGTTACCACTGGACACCTGGGCTCCGTGGTTTTTTGCCGCCTATGCCGATTGTGCAGAACGGCAGTGGTCATTTTTGGGGTGGGAGTTACCCCAGTGGTTGGTGCCGATTTTTGCCCTCTATCTGGTGATCTGGCTGGTGATCTTTATTGCCAACTTGGCACAAAAGGGGCACCTGGGCACTTGTGGGGAATGAGTGAGTACTGAATAGTCGCTGGATAAACAATAGAAAGGAGAACCGTATGTTGATGCGAACCCTGTTACTAAGTGCTGCCTTGCTGGCGAGCCTGAGCGTGCAGGCCAAGGAGTGGTTAATTGATGTGCGAACGGCTGAGGAATTTTCAGCAGATCATGTTGCTGGCGCGACGAATATCGAGTTCCAGCAGATAGTGCCGCAAGTGTCCAAACTGGGCATCGCCAAGAAAGAGCCGATCCGCCTGTATTGCCGCTCAGGACGCAGGGCCGAGTCTGCACGGCAAGCGTTGATTCATAATGGGTATGAGAATGTTATCAATCTCGGTTCATTATCTGATGCGAAAATGAAATGGCAGTCGGAAAAACCATGACTGAGGGCCCGCCACCATGCGGCCCCAAATGATTTTTTGCCAAAGCAGTAAGCATCGCTGACGTCTCAGCTCTTGGCCTTCTTGGCGCGAAAGAGCAGCATTGCCAACGACAAGACCAGTGCATCGATAAACAGTAGAAAACAGGTCAGTTCGATAGAGAGTCCGGCACCATATAAAACAAGGCCTTGCAGCAATGCAGGGCCTTTTTGCTATGCGCGTCTGGTCGAAATCTGGCAGCTTCCGGTCGTCCTTCCCTGCTGAGATCAGCGGGCTGAAAATCACCCACCCTAAGTTCAACTCATGGCTGCGGCTGGTGTGATAACCTTATGTCATAACGCAGAGCAGACAGCTGGAAGACTCTCATGGCAGGTGACAGCAAGGTAACAACTGACGACTACTCCCCCAAACATTTCCGTCCTCACGGTCGCGTAGAGTTTTCGGTTCTGGAAGAGAATATTCTGCTATGTGAAGCCATTGGCCCGTTTAATCTGGAGCTAATCAGTGCGGTCGTTACCATTGAAAGCCCACTGATAGATGGCCTCGTTAAACATGGGAAATGGGGAGACATTGTCGTATTCAAAGAAAGCGCGATGGCCAGTGCCGAAGTAGTTTCCTCATTCACGGAATATCTGCGATCGCTTTCTACCTCGATGAGAATGCCTACGGCGACGGCATTGGTCATCTCATCTGAGACAGAAGGTTCAAAGATAATGACTCAGTATTATCAGAAGTGTTATGCGGATGCGGGCTTACACGCCATCGTCTTTGAGGCATTGGATGAAGCCATCGTTTGGGTTAAAACCCAAATAGAGTCGTGACAGATACCGCCGCCCGGTCAAAGTGCATCAATCCATCGCGGTTTACCGGGAAATGCGTCTTTGATTTTCCAAAAGAAATAACCGCGATCCCGCTAGCCATACAGCATACGTTGGATGACCTTTATCTTGTTGTTCGCTCCCTTCAGTGACAGGTGTGCTGTTGATGGCAGGCTGACGATACAGTGCCATTCAGGTAATGGCTTGAGCTTTTAGGCAAACTGAACGAGTGACGCTATACCGCGCTCCTTGACCGACAACTCGGCTGGAGAATTTGCTTGCCATATATACCGATCGGTATATTATGTCTACAAATTTCATCCCACCGGTCTTACTGATGGCTGCAGATTCCCGCTCAACACTACTGATGAACGCTCTACAACTCTTTGCTCGTAAGGGGTATGAAAATGTCGGCGTCCAGGAAATTGTCGTCACTAGTGGCGTGACCAAGCCAACTCTCTATCACCACTTTGGTAACAAGATCGGTCTGCTCGAATCGCTCTATCGCGAAGTTTTTGCTCCACTCAATAGTCGCTTGGAGACGCTGAAAGCACAGGATTTTTCCGAGGCAGATCAGCAGACAGCTCTGGAGCAGATCTGCCTTGCCTATTTTGACTTCACCCGTGAAAACCCACTCTTCATGCGCCTGTATATGGCCATGCTGTTTGCACCAGAAGAGAGTGATGCCTGTCAGGTGGTGATGCCTCACGCAACCAGGCAACACCAGATGGTCGCCACGATCCTGATCCGTTTGGGCATCCCCGAGGACAAGGCTCCGTTCATGACCGCCAGCTTCATCGGGCAAATCAAGAACCATGTGAGCTGGTATCTGATGCATCGCGGCGAACTGGATCTCGCGGCAGCCCGAAACATGGTTCTTTGCTACCTGTATGGAGCATTGCACAACTAACAACTATTCCCGCAGGTCACGCGACGCAACTGCTCGCCGACGACCCGCGGGATTTTTTTAAGCCCCACCTATACCTAGCGGTAGGTATATAAATGTTCACCATGAGGAATCCATATGGAAAAGCCATCCGAACAACAGCCGTTGCTGCGAAATCCCAATTTTCGCTGGTTGACCTGCGGCAACATCATCTCCAACCTGGGTGATCAATTCACGTTGATCGCACTCCCCTGGCTGGTGCTGAAGATGAGTACAGATCCACTACAGCTGGGGCTGGTCATCGGCATCATGAGCATTCCGCGGGCCCTGTTCATCCTGATCGGCGGCGCACTGGTTGACCACTACTCACCCAAACAGGTGCTAATGCTGACCAAATATATCAATGTGCTGTTGCTCGGATTGTTGTCGGCTCTGGTGCTGAGCAACCACCTGACGATGCCGCTGGTCTATCTGCTGGCGCTGGCGATCGGGTTAGCCTCGGCTTTCAGCATTCCATCCGGCTCATCACTGCTCCCGAATGTCGTACCACCTTCACAGCTGGATGCCGCCAACAGCATCCAAATGAGTGTGCGCCAGCTGGCTATGCTGCTGGGGCCCGTTCTCGCTGGCCTGCTGATCGCATTTGCAGGTCATGGCCAGGGTGCAAGCACCATCGACGATGCATTAGGACTCGGGCTGGCCTTTGCACTGAACGGCCTGAGCTTCGCTCTCTCCGCATGGACACTGCAGAAGGTGAATATCCGCTTTGCACCGACCACAGCTTCCCGCCTTCCCATCTTCAGATCAGTTGGCGAGGGGTTGCGAATGGTATGGGGTGACCAGATGCTACGCACCATCTTCATCTACTGGTCTGTGATCGCCTTTGTCGTGGGAGGCATCACCCAGGTCGGATTGCCACTACTGGCTAACCACCAACTGCACAGCGCCGCCGCTCTGGGGCTGCTGCTCGGTGCCCACGGTACAGGTATGCTGCTCGGAATGCTCGGCTCAACCCGGAGCCGGAAATTACGGGTTGGTACGCTCGGGCGCACCTTGCTGCTGATTGATGGTGTGATCGGCGTAATTTTCATGCCGCTGGGGCTAATCCACACCGAGTGGCAAGGAATCGCCTTACTGCTGCCGATGGGGCTGCTGGCGGGCCTGATGCAAATCACAGTAATCACCTGGATCCAGCGCCGGGTTCCTGCCGCCATGCTCGGCCGAACCATGAGCATCATGATGTTCGTCTTTATCGGCACACCGTCGCTTGGTGCCTCGGTGTTTGGGGCTCTGATGCAGTATGTCCCGCTGGCCAACCTGTTCGCGGCCGGTGGCTTGATGCTGATTAGCATGGCCGTACTGGCTTTTGCCGCTACCCCGATGCGCAGACTCGCCGATGTCTGAACCCTGCAAGCCCGGCGCCTCAAACGGACTTGTGCTCACGAGGGATGAGAGGCAGCCAGCGCGACGATCAGACGTTCGGCACAGAAGTGAATCCACGCTTCACGCTCTGCATCGCCTTCAATAAGTCCGTTGTGATCCGAGGCAAAGCTGTTGGTGGCCGAGAGCAGCAGTGTCAGCACATATTCCGGTTTGAATGTCGGCTCAATATCCCCGGAATTCTGATAATGGCGGATCGCCGCCAACCAGGCTTGTGTAGAAGCAGAACGGGTTACCCCCATCTGCTTCTCATCCGACTGTTGTAGACGCTGCCAGTGAATCATCCGGGCGATATCCCGGTTATCGGCATAGAAACGGATGCTGTTACGCACCGCAGCCAGCATAAACTGGTCAAACGGTAACGAGTTCTCCGGCAGGATAGCGCCCTGCTGTTGCGCCTCCTCGACAATGACCAACTTGACAGCCCCCCACAAGGTCTCCTTGTTGTCGAAATAGTGAAAGATGAGGCTGTGGTTCACACCGGCTTGCTTGGCGATGTTGCCCATGGAGGTTCCCGCATAGCCATGCTCGACGAACAGGGCTCTGGCGGCAGCCAGAATACGCTCTCGCTTGTTCTCTTCTTTCATCATTCACATCCAGCAACCGAGTATGTCGGCATTGTACGCGCATTGACTGATTGGTCAATCACATGACAGAATGGCCCATGAATTGACCACTCAGTCAACACCATCAGGAGTCTCCATGTCCCCTTCTACCCCTCCCTGGCGCCAGCTCAGTTGCATCGTTCTGCTCGCCTGTTTTGCCCAATTGGCCGCCGACCTCTATGCGCCATCGCTGCCAATCATTGCCCAAGCATTCGGCACCGATATTGGTCAGGTACAGGTGAGCATGGCGATCTACATGGCGGCTCTGGCTATCTCCCAACTGGTTTATGGACCGCTCTCCGACATGCTTGGGCGTCGTCGGGTGCTGACCTGGGGTTGCCTGATTGCGATGGGGGGCAGCGTTCTGGCTACCCTTGTCCACTCACTCGACATGCTACTGCTGGCTCGGCTTATACAGGGTCTTGGAGCCGGAGCGTGCGCCTGTATCTGGCGCGCCGTATTCCGGGATCTATTCACTGGCGAAGCCTTGTCCAAATATGCGTCCTACCTGGTGGTATTGATCATGTTCATCATGCCTGCCGCTCCGCTGCTGGGAAGCTACCTGACGCACTATGTCGACTGGCAGGCCAACTTTGTTTTCCTGCTCGGTTATGCAATCGTCGCCCTGATAATTCTGCGAATCAGTTTTGTTGAAAGCCAATCAGGAACGCATCGGCAACCATTGGCCTGGTCCGGGCTCTGGCAAGGATACGGGCAACTGCTGCGACATCGACAGTTCATCACCATGTCAGCCATTACCTTCCTCTGCTATGGGGCTTACTTCAGTTGGTTCAGCATAGGACCAGTACTACTGCCGAGTCGCATGGGTCAGTCACCGCTACTCTTTGGCTGGCTCACCGGTGTTGGTGGCGGAGCTTGCTATGGTCTGGCCGCATGGTTCAATAGCCGTTGGGTTGGATGTTTGGGGCTTCACCGGATGCTACAACTGGCGATGGGACTGATGCTGACCGCTGCGGTAGCGTTATCGATCGGCTGGCAATTAACTGGCCCCAACCTGATTACGCTACTCCCGTCCCTGCTGCTGTTCTGGTTTGGTGCCGCGCTAATTTGGCCTAATGCCAATGCGCTGGCTTTCAACTCAGTTGGCCACATTGCTGGCTCTGCCGCTGCTCTGTATGGTGCTCTGCAATTGGGCGGAGCGGCCTGCATCACGCAACTAGCCAGCCAACTTCCCCACGATCAGATCTGGCCGCTGGCGATGTTGATGGGGTTGGCGCCACTATTTTCCATGCTGATTTTTCAACGAGGGGGATGCAAGCGGTTGGCATCAACTACGTGCTGAAAATTGGGATATCCATCAGTCAAAGCCATTCAGATAGCTAAGCCTCGCTTTGCGAGGCTTTCGCCGCATCCCCCTTGCTGGCGCCACCTATACTTAGCAAGTTATGAACTGAATCAAAACGCTATGTCACGCCTTCGTGAGATGGTAATGCCAAGCCAACAGCGGTGCCGAACATATGAAAATATCCATACTTTTGGTTATGACGTCGTTGCTAGCCGCAGTTCCACCGATGGTATCCGCCAAACAATGTGTCGCGGTGATTGCCGGAGGGACTGGTCGCAATTTTTGGCATGCAATTGATATGGGAGCGAAAAAAGCCGGCGCAGAACTGGGGATCGATATATTTTCTCGCGAGTTGAAGGTTGAGGTCGACTCGGCGAGTCAGTCCGACATGATTTACGACGCCATAAAGAAACCGTGTAACGCCTTCGTCATTGCCCCAAACTCGTCGGAGCGAGTGAAGGAGATCATCGAACTCAATCAACGAAAGATTCCGATAGTGATCATGGATCGGGAGCTCCCCTCTGCGGCCCTGAAACAACTGCCCCCCAGCGATCATATCTACGCCAGGGTCATGACCGACAACTATCAAGCCGGTGTACAGGCAGCCATCGAGATGAGCCATCTGCTCAATGACCGAGGACTGGTGGCCGTTCTTCGCCTGAAAAAAGGCATCCCATCGACCGATGCCCGCGAACAGGGCTTTATCGACACGGCCAACAAGGCTGGATTAACCGTCATCGACGATATCTATCTCGGCACCGAGATTGGTGAAATCCGAAATAATGCCGCCGCGTTCTTTTATGCCCAGGGGGATAAGATACTGGGGGTATTCACGCCCAATGAGAATACCTCCCTCGGGGTTCTGGCCGAGCTCAAGAGAATGAAGCAGGCCGGAAAGATTATTCATATCGGTTTTGACTACAACGATTACCTGCACGATGCCTTGAAACAGGGATACATCACCGGCTTGATATTGCAGCAGCCGTTCGAGATCGGCTATCGCAGTGTCATGCAGGCAGAGCAAGCTGTGCGGGGCATACCAGGGCCGACGGAGCCGATCCACACGGGAACCATGTATCTGCATCAGGGCAACATGAATTCGGCCGCGGTAAAAACCTTTCTCGAGTTGAATACTGCATATGGAGGCTCACACAAAGGATCTGAGCCCTGACCGCTCAGAGCTCAAAGCAGCCTGCATTCCCCATGCTTGGCCGGATCTCGTCACTGGGTAGTACATGATGGATATTCTACTTCTGCTTAGCTTGGTACTGTTAAACGGTCTCTTTGCGATGTCAGAGATTGCTCTGGTCGCAGCCCGCAAATCACGCCTGCTGCAGTTGGCCAATGCCGGTGACCCATCGGCTAGGGTCGCTCTCAAACTGGGAAACGATCCCACCAAATTTTTGTCAACCATCCAGATTGGTATCACCTCAATCAGCATACTCAATGGCATCGTCGGACAATCCGTATTGGCCGCCCCCCTCTCCCATTGGTTGCAATCGTTCCATCTGTCTGCCGCTACAGCCGATCTCTGTGCCACTGCCAGCGTGGTTATCGTGGTCACCTACATCTCGATCGTGGTCGGGGAGCTGGTTCCCAAACGAATTGGCCAGCTCAATCCGGAGTCGATCGCTCGCCGGGTAGCCCGTCCCATGCTGGTACTGGCGCTACTGACCCGACCGTTTGTGATGCTGCTGACCGCATCGACCCACGCGCTACTCAAGCTATGGGGTGTCAAACAGCACAGTCAATCCGCCGTCACCGAAGAGGAGATCCACGCTCTGCTGGACGAAGGTTCACAAACCGGAGTCATCGAGCAACAACAGCATGACATGCTGCGCAATGTGTTCCGCCTCGATGATCGGCAGCTAGGCTCCCTAATGATTCCACGCGCCGATGTCGTTTTCATCGATACCCAAGCCTCGGCCGAAGAGAATCTACGGCGGCTAATCGAATCCGAGCACACCCGATTCCCGGTGTGTGAGGGGAATGTGGAAAAGACACTCGGGATGGTGAATGCCAAGCAGGCGTTGGCAAAAATAGTGCAGGGTGAGGATCCCGACTACACCAAGCTGCTTCATCCGGGCCTCTATGTCCCCGAAACTCTGACGGGTATGGAGCTGCTGGATCAATTCCGCGCCAGCAACATGCAGATGGCTTTTGTCATCGATGAGTACGGCGAGATGCAAGGATTAGTCACGTTACAGGATGTCCTGGAAGCCGTGACGGGCGAATTTCCACCACACAATCTCGAAGATGCCTGGGCCGTGCAACGCGAAGATGGATCCTGGTTGCTTGATGGCGCCATCCCACTGCCCGAGATGAAAGACCACCTCGCACTGAAGGAAACCCCCGAAGAGGATAAGGGGCGTTACCACACGCTCAGCGGCATGATCATGCTACTGCTCGGGCGAGTCCCGGCAACCGGCGACCATTGTGACTGGCAGCAGTGGCGATTTGAGGTCGTCGACATGGATGGCAAGCGGATCGATAAAGTGCTGGCAAGCCACAGTCCCCCATCGCCCTCGAAGCCACCTCAAAACAGCAAGCTGAACCGAAATTGAATCGATTCATGAATAATTTATTGTTCACTTTACCACCACCTGATTGCCGCATAACCTTTGGCTAAACACCCAAACCATCAACGACAGCACCCTCACGAGGAGAAAGGTATGGTGATCGGCAGCTCATCTTCGCTCATTGGCACAAGCTACGGCATCACCTCGATGCTAGGTAGACCCACGCCGACTCCGGAGCAAAAAAATACCGTACAAAACGCCGTGTGGGATGCCCAGGATGCTCGGCAACTTGAACAACAACAAAAGCAGACGGCAACTCGCACCGTGGTAGTCGGCGCGGTTGAAACCAATAACCAGCAGCAGACCGTCGAAACGTACATCAACAGCAGCAACAGTGACTCAGACGACGATGTCGATTTGACCCGCAATCCGAGTGGCAACGTGTTTGATCTGTATCAGCAGCAACAGCGCGCCGAGCGGTTACAAAACCTGTACGCTAAAAATCCGTTGCAAAAAGCGGTTGATACAATGACAGGAAATAGTACGACGCAAGGCGTATACATAGCCACGACGGCATGAATCAACCGGGCAATGAATACACCATCCAGAGGGCTGAGGGGCTTCTGATCGCAAGGCTTTTGGACGGAGGCGAGCCCCCGCTCCCCGGGCCTGCCAGCGTACAGTGAGGAGTCGAGCCTGGGGTGGAACCGGGCAGGCAATAGTAGCGACTCAAGCGAGCTCGTGCACAGTTTGTCACCACTGACCATGACAGTGACTCCGCCAAAGACTAGCGTGTAAACAGAACACCCAATGAATGGACATGACAGCATGATTCATAAGACATCAAAACTCTGGCTCTCGCTGGCTCTGCTCTCTTTTTCTACGGCATGGAGCAGTCAACTGTGCGCGGCCGACAATAACCTCAAATGGCAAGTGACCCCCTTTTTCGGTTACAGCTCATCGCTTGACTTCGAAGCGACCAGCGACAGTACGACGACCGATAGCATCTCAGCCAAAGAGCACCAAAACTGGGGTTTTTTTCTGAGTAAGGAGACTCCCGATCCAGGCATGATCGAATTGATCTACAGCCATGAGACCACCAGCCTCTCGCCAACTCAGCCTGATGACCTACAGATTGACTATCTACACTTCGCCGGAGCTCTGATCCTGGGCCAAGGGCCCAGACCCTACATTGGCGCCGGGATCGGCATGAGCCGATTCAGCGCCTATGAGAGCGAAACCCGACCTTCGCTCGCCTTGGCCTTGGGCATCCAGCCCCAGTTGAGCGATGCGATCAGCCTACGCGCCGAAATCCGTGGCTACGGCACCTTCCTCAATGACAACAGCACCTTCCTCTGTAATGAAAATCGCTGCAATATGCACGTCAAAGGCGAGCTGATGACACAGGCGCAAGCCAACATCGGTATCACGGCACGCTTCTGACTCTCCTGCTGACACTCGGGCCTATGGCGGCTTTCGTCCCCATAGGCCAATTCTGTTCACTTGAGAAAAAATGCAGGAAGGTTCCCTTTCACCAACACGCCATAAACCCTTCCATGGGGGCTCGATGGCGCCATCCCTGCCGCCAACGGTTGGTTCAATGGGAACACATCCGGCCTTATCTGATCAGCATTGCCCCATAGGCTCGTTTCTTCACCCCGTCGAGTGGCAACTCTCAGCGCAGAGCCTCGGCCACCGCCTCCTTCAGCGGGGTAGTTGGCCGCCCCAGCAACCCACTCAGTTGCCGGCCATCGTCAAACAAACCGCCACGACTAGCCCCGGCATCCGAATCGGCCAACAGACTGGCCACCTCGGCAGGCAGACCCGCCGCCAGTAATGCCGCCTGGAACTCAGCCTCCGGCAGATCCTGATAGTGCACCGGCTGACCCGATTGCCGGGTGAGCTCGGCGGCCAGCTCACTCAAGCTGTAAGCCAGATCACCGGCCAGCTCGTAGACCCGTCCGGCCTGAGCATCCTGCGTCAACACGGTCGCCGCCGCCTCGGCATAATCGGCCCGGGTTGCCGACGCGATGCGTCCCTCACCCGCACTACCGAGCAGCACGCCATGGGCCATGGCGGCCGGAATGCTCGCCAGATAGTTCTCGGTATACCAACCGTTGCGCAGCAGCACAAAAGGCAGGCCGGATTCCTGCAGCAGCGCCTCGGTCTGCCGGTGCTCGTCCGCCAACCCCAGCGGCGAGCGGTCGGCATGCAGCAGGCTGGTATAGGCCAGCAGTTTCACCTTGGCCTGCTGGGCGGCGGCGATCACGGCGGCATGCTGCGCCACGCGCTGACCGATCTCGCTACTGGAGATCAGCAGGACTTTCTCCGCCCCGGCAAAGGCGCTCAACAACGTCGATGGCTGGTTGTAATCGGCCTGCCGCACCTGCACGCCCAGCTGTGCCAGATCCTGGACTCGCTTCGGATCTCGCACGGCGGCGACGATCTCGCCGGCAGGCACCTTGCGCAGCAGGGATTGGATGACGAGACGGCCCAGTTGGCCAGAGGCTCCGGTAACAACGATCATGATAAAATTCCTTTCTGAATTGAGTAGGCCGACCTAGAATAATCACCTAACAAACTATTTGTAAGTACGCACAAAAAGGTAAGTACCATGACCCACGAGGAAGATGCGTTGTCATTCGAGGGGCTGCCCCTGGCCGAGAAGATGCAGCGCGGCTGCCTGTTTTCGGAGAAGTGTCCATCACGCGAGGTGTTGAAGCATGTGACCAGCCGCTGGGGCGTGCTGCTGCTGGTGGCACTGCTCGGCGGCACCCACAGATTCAGCGATCTGAGGCGCAAGGTGGGCGGGGTCAGCGAGAAGATGCTGGCCCAGACTCTGCAGTGGCTGGAGAGCGATGGCTTCGTGCGGCGCACCGCCTATCCGGTCGTTCCCCCCCACGTTGAGTACGATCTGACGCCGCTCGGCATCGAGGTCGCCCGTCAGGTCGAGGGGCTGGCCGACTGGATCGAGAGTAATCTGCCGCGGATCCTGGCGGCTCAGTCGGGTTAGACACAATCCGTCACACCTTCGACAGACTTCCGCCACAGCCAGGCGCTAGGCTATCGAAAAACATCCGATGACGAAGGGAGCTGTCATATGCGCTATCTATCTGGGCTCATCCTACTGAGCCTGCTGGCCTGGGGCAGCAGCCTGCCCGCCGACGCCTGGTCACAGGGCTTTTTCTTCTGGCGGGCGCAGGGGATCCAACTGACCGGCCTGCTCGCCGTCGCCCTGCTCAGTGCTCTGTTGCTGATGGCCACCCGGCCTCGCTGGCTCGAACAGCGGCTCGGTGGACTCGACCATCTCTATCTGCTGCACAAATGGAGTGGCATCGGCACTGGCGTCCTGGTGCTGCTGCACTGGCTGCTCTGCAAGTCGCCGCGCTGGTTGACTCAGCTTGGCTGGCTGGAGGCGGGCCCCCGTCGCCTGCATCAGGCCGATCAATGGCGCGGACTGGCCAAGGAGTTCGGTGAACTGGCCTTCTACGGCATGGTCATCTTCTTGCTCATCAGCCTGGCGCGAAAATTACCCTACCAACGCTTTCGACTGATCCACAAGCTAGGAGCGGTACTGGCCCTGATGGCGCTGTTGCACAGCATCTATCTGCTGGCTCCCGAGTTGCGCTGGGCCCCCTTCGGTCTGTTGACCCAGCCCCTCTGCCTGCTCGGCATCGGCGCGGCACTATGGAGCCTGACCGGGCAAATCGGTCGCGGCCAACGCTACACGGCCGAGTTGGTGGCCATTCGTCGCCATGGCAACCGGGTCATCGAGATCGATCTGCAACTGCCCCCCACCTTTAGCCGACACTACCAACCGGGGCAGTTCGTGCTGCTGACCCTCCATCCGTCCGAGGGGGCGCACCCCTTTACCATTCTGGATCATGATACCCACAGCGGCTTGACGACCCTTGCCATCAAGGGGCTCGGCGATTACACCCAGCAGTTGAGCGAACGGCTGCAATTGGGCCTGCAGGCGCAGATCGAAGGCCCCTTCGGCCGGTTCATCCTGCCCCCAGCCGAGGCTCATCCTCACTACTGGATTGCTGGCGGCATCGGCATCACCCCCTTCATCGCCTGGCTGGAAAACCTGGCCGAGCGCGGTGAACAGCGGCCGCAGACCCGGCTCATCTACTGCGTCGCCCGCCACGAGGAGCTGCTGTTTGCCGAGCGACTGCAGCAGTTGACCCAAGCCTGTGGCATTCAGTTGCAGCTCATCGAACGCGATCGGGATCCGCGACTGGATTTCGGCCAGCTGTTCCAGGATGCCAACAGCCGCTGCTGGTTCTGTGGCCCCCTGCGCATGCGCCAGGCCCTGGCCCGCGTCCTGGCACCCCAGAACCTGCACTATGAGCGATTCGAGTTTCGCTGAAAGATACGCCTCGGGCCATAAAAACAAAGCCCCGAGAGGGTGCGGGGCTAGTCATTAAGCTTATTGCCGTTAATCCTGCAACACATGTCGCGCGTAATCGATGCCCTGTTGTATCTCTTTATTCAACACGGGCAACATGCACGTAATTGCCGCTTGCTCTACCGGATGCACAGGCTGGTAATCCAATACCTGTGAGACCCCTTCAGGACCGAGCACGATCGGTTGACTGAAGAACTTGGCCTCGGCATGACCTCCTTCGACGAAGGCATATTCCCGCACATTGGCCTCACCCAATTTGGCCCGCACCAGCGACTGACAGAAGCGCAAGGCCGCATAGGCCATCGCCAAGGTTGCCGAACCGGCCCCCGCTTTGGCCTCCACCACTTCGGTACCGGCTCCCTGCACACGAGCGATAAGCGCGGCCAGCTCGTCGGCCTCGAACTCACCCTCCGTCAATTGAGAAAACAGCGGCACTATGGTGACACCACTGTGTCCACCAACGACCGGGATCGTCACCTCATGGCTGGCGACAGACTCCATATCCAGAGCAAACGACTCGGCGCGCACCACATCCAGAGACGTCAACCCAAATAACCGCCGCGGATCGTAGACACCGGCCTTGCGCAATACTTCGGCGGCAATGGGCACCATGCTATTGACCGGATTGGTGATGATGGCCACCAGCGCCTGAGGACACACCCGGGCGCAGTGCTGCACCAGATCGACGATGATGCCAGCATTAAATTTAAAGAGATCGGAACGCTCCATCCCTGGCTTGCGTGCGATACCGGCCGCCAGCAACACGATATCGGCGCCAGCCAGTGCCGCCGAGGGGTCAGAGCCGGCGTAACCGGAAACTTGGACACGGGTCGGAATATGACCGAGATCAACAGCAACGCCCCGCGTCATCGGCGCCGGATCATAGAGCGCTAATTCCGAGCCAGCTGGCAGTTGCATCTTCAGCAACAACGACAAAGGCTGGCCAATGCCACCCGCTGCACCCAGTACCGCAATTTTCATGATTTGCTCCATGTTCCCGAAAAATGAATACGTCAGACGACTCGGCAATCAATAATCCACCACCAAGAGATGGCATTGGCCGCTGCCGTTAGCGCTCAAAAAACAGACCGCTTGCGATTATTTTTTGAGCCGACCAATGAAAGATTTTCCTCAACTTATCATGTAGTTACCCATGAGTCATGCGCAAAGTAACGGCCGAGACCCGTGCTTGGAACCAGCCACGCGAGCCCCACCTTTTTGGCGGAGTCAATTGCATTACCTGTCAACATTCAGCGGATGATACTGCGCGCTCTCCCAAAGAATGAGAGCCAGAGTCAATAAGCAGGCACATGGCTTTCACCACCGATCGCCATGGTTTAGAATGGGAAACTATTTATTTGCATGGCTGATATTGAGATTCGTATGGCTCAGTTTATTTACACCATGAACCGCGTGGGCAAGGTGGTTCCGCCCAAACGGCATATTCTGAAAAACATTTCTCTCTCCTTCTTCCCGGGCGCCAAGATTGGTGTGCTGGGTCTGAACGGTGCCGGTAAATCCACGCTGCTGCGCATCATGGCCGGTATTGATACCGAGATCGAAGGCGAAGCCCGTCCGCAACCCGGCATCAAAATTGGCTACCTGCCGCAGGAGCCAAAACTGGATCTGGAGCAGACCGTACGCCAGGCCGTCGAAGAGGCGATGGGAGAACTCAAACGCGCCCTGACCCGTCTGGATGAGGTCTACGCGGCCTACGCCGATCCGGATGCCGATTTCGACAAGCTGGCCAAGGAGCAGGGCGAACTCGAGTCCATCATCCAGGCCCTTGATGGCCACAACATGGACAACCAGCTGGAGCGTGCCGCCGATGCGCTGCGCCTGCCAGCCTGGGATGCCCAGATCAAACACCTCTCCGGTGGCGAACGTCGTCGCGTCGCTCTGTGTCGTCTCCTGCTGGAAAAGCCGGATATGCTGCTGCTCGACGAACCGACCAACCACCTGGATGCCGAATCCGTCGCCTGGCTCGAACGCTTCCTGCACGACTATGAAGGCACTGTCGTGGCGATCACCCACGACCGTTACTTCCTCGATAACGTCGCGGGCTGGATCCTCGAGCTCGACCGCGGCGAGGGTATCCCATGGGAAGGCAACTACTCCTCCTGGCTCGAACAAAAAGATGCTCGCCTGGCTCAGGAAGCCTCTTCTGAAGCGGCGCGTCGCAAGTCTATCGAGAAGGAACTGGAGTGGGTACGGCAGAATCCGAAGGGACGTCAGGCCAAGTCCAAGGCGCGTATGGCTCGCTTCGAGGAGCTCAACACCGCCGATTACCAGAAGCGCAATGAGACCAACGAGCTCTTCATTCCGCCAGGACCCCGTCTCGGTGACAAGGTGGTGGAAGTGCAGAACCTGCGCAAATCCTATGGCGATCGCGTCTTGATCGACGATCTGTCGTTCGCCATTCCGAAAGGCGCAATCGTCGGGATTATCGGTCCGAACGGTGCTGGTAAATCCACGCTATTCCGCATGCTGTCCGGTCAGGAACAGGCGGATGGCGGCGCCATCACGCTGGGCGATACCGTGCAACTGGCGTCGGTCGATCAGTTCCGCGACAAGATGGATGACAAGAAGACGGTATTCGACGAAGTCGCTGACGGTCAGGACATCCTGAAGATCGGCTCACTGGAAATTCCGAGCCGCGCCTATATCGGGCGCTTCAACTTCAAGGGCGCCGATCAGCAAAAGCGCGTCGGCGAACTCTCCGGTGGTGAACGCGGTCGTCTGCATCTGGCCAAGCTGCTGCAAGCCGGTGGCAACGTCCTGTTACTCGACGAACCAACCAACGATCTGGATATCGAAACCCTGCGGGCACTGGAAAACGCCCTGCTCGAGTTCCCGGGCTGCGCCATGGTGATCTCGCACGACCGCTGGTTCCTCGACCGCATCGCCACCCACATCCTCGACTATCAGGATGAGGGCAAGATCGAATTCTTTGAGGGCAACTTCACCGAATACGAAGAGTGGAAGAAGAAGACCTACGGTGCCGAAGCGGTACAGCCACACCGCGCCAAATACAAGCGCATCGCCAAGTAACCGGCGACCAAGACCACAACGGGACCCAAGGGTCCCGTTGTCATATCTGGCTCGCCGAAAAGAGGCCAAAAGAACGAAGCCAGCACTCAGGCTGGCTCGTCGTCATTACATCGGCTTTCTTGAGGCGGTAACCTCGTAGAGCCCCTTCGGCTTGCGGCTGGTAATGCAAGCAGTAGAGCTGTGGTGCCCTCTGTCCGGTAAGACAAATTGCCGCTCATACGGCCGGATACGGCCTGAGCTCAACCACTGAAAGTAAGAAAATGATACCGTGAATCGCTGGGTGAGTGGTTGCGAATTATCGTGGAATTAGGGTTGGCATTGAAATATCATTTCAATAATTAATAACATCAAGCAATAACTCACCAACAGGCACGCAAGGGGAACACATGCTCAAACTGGATCGCATTGATCGTCATATTCTGACCCTGATGCAGGAAGATGGCCGGATCAGTAACCTGGATCTCGCTGAAAAAGTAGGTCTCTCCCCTTCCCCCTGTTCGCGACGAGTCAAAGCGCTGGAAGATGAAGGGCTGATCCTGAATCACGTCACCTTGCTCAATCCCGAACGATTGAACCTCAAGCTGACTGCACACATTCATGTAACCGTCGATAAACACACACCCGAGCGGCTAGATAACTTCAATCAGGCCATCAGCCAGATGCCCGAAGTGCTGCAATGTGCATTGATCACCGGCAATGATGCCGACTACATGCTCACCGTCATGGTGCCCGACATGGAACATTACCAACGCTTTCTGCTGGGGAAATTGACTCGGATCGATGGTGTCAATGGAGTGCGCTCAAGCTTTGTCCTGCGCCAAATCAAACAGCAAACCGCCTTACCCCTGGATCATCTGGAGTAATCGGCAGCGTGATGTCGGCGCGTAACCATCCGCGATCCTTAACGGGTTATCAGGGCATCTCTTAGGCGGGAAGTTTGATTAATTTCCGGTTATTGACGAAAAAAATCGAGACGCCCAAAAGCGTTGGCATTATGCTCAACCACTGTGATTGCCGACGTTTCGTAAGCTCTGGCCAGGAGGCCCAATGCGTACACTGGTTCTACTTTTCCCACTGCTATTGACGGCCTGCGCACAACAACAAGCCGTAGTTCCAAACGAAGTGGCCCATCAAGCACCCACAGTACAGATGACCGTAGTTGCCACCTCGCTGAATCGCTGGCCCTACGCGGCCCCCATAACCTTCGCCATTCCAGATAGCTTGATGTACGCCAAAGTTCAGGGCAAACCCTGGCTCCCACCGTTTAAACAGGCGGCTCGCGACTATTTGCTCGGACTGGGTCTGCGCGAAGCGCCCGAGAGCGAAGCCAATGTATTGCTGGCCATCGGTGTGCTTGGTGAAAAAGAGGATGCCGATAGCCTGTTATTCAGCCGCCTCGGCATGGATCCCGGAGTCACGACCAGCAAGAAGGGAACGGTTGCACTGGTGCTCAAGGATCGCCAAAGCAGTACCAAGCTCTGGAGCGCGGCGCTGCAAGCAAGCAGCGATACTCCTATCAACGTCAATGCCGTACGGGATCGGGCTGCTCACACCCTGATTGAACAGATGATGATGCGTCTGCCTAGCGCACAATAACGACCCGCTAGCACTGGACTATCAAGAGCCACGACCTGCTGCCCATATCAAGTTCAGCAACGTGGCTTTTCTTATGGCTAAAAAA
>JAYRLO010000316.1:0-3105 GCA_041905215.1 Aeromonadaceae bacterium | reverse complement strand
CTGATTTTCCAGTCATGCAATCCACCTTGGAAATTCTTAAATCGTTTGATATCACCACTGAAGTCAAGGTCACGTCCGCGCATCGGACCCCAGCCGCCACGCATGCTTATGTCACGGATGCCGAGTCTCGTGGCTGCAAGGTATTCATCTGTGCTGCTGGTTTGGCCGCTCATCTGGCCGGCGCTGTCGCCGGAATCACGACTCGTCCGGTAATCGGGGTGCCGATCGATGGTGGCCCTCTCAAGGGAATGGATGCACTGCTGTCGACCGTGCAGATGCCTGGTGGTGTTCCGGTTGCTACTGTTGCTATTGGTAAGGCTGGAGCCAAAAATGCTGGCTACCTGGCGGCGCAGATGTTGGCTGTCGCCGATGCTGAATTGGCGGAAAAGGTTCGAGCTGAGCGTCAGAAGAATGCAGAAGATGTCATGGCCAAAGATGCGGCTCTGCAAGCACAGCTTAAATAATCCCTGTCGGCGGGCTCTGTGCCCGCCACTTTTCGCTTGGCAGTCTGAAGTCATTTATGAGTCATATTTCTTTGCTGGATGCAGTACAGCAATTGCGTGATGGCGCTGTTATCGCTTATGCGACCGAGGCGGTTTTTGGTCTCGGTTGCGATCCCGATAATGAGTCGGCTGTTTTATCGTTGCTGGAGATCAAGCAGCGTCCTATCGAAAAGGGTTTGATCCTGGTGGCAGCCAGCTGGCAGCAACTAACTCCTTATATCAATTGTGCTTTAATTCCCCCGGCGCGACTGGCGGCTGCGCTAGCGAGCTGGCCTGGGCCTCATACTTGGGTAATGCCTGCGGCAAACCACGTACCCAAATGGTTGACGGGGCAATTTGATTCTCTGGCTGTACGTGTCTCGGCCCATCCGCAAGTCCAGCAGCTCTGCCTGGAATTTGGCAAGCCGCTCGTGTCGACGAGTGCCAATCTGACGGGCATGCTGCCTTGTCGTACCGCTAGCGAAGTGGCTACCCAGCTGGCAGGTCGTATTCAGACCATATTGCCGGGCGCTGTGGGTGGAGCAACAAATCCATCACAGATCCGTGATGTGATGACGGGCGCTGTATTGCGTCCGGCATGAAGAGGTTTCATCTTCTAACCTGATCGTGTGAGCTTGTCGCGCTTTGGTAAAAGGCGTTAAATCGTTTTTCCCTCTCCTTCTGTTGTTCAGGATGTTACATGGATCGTTATGCTGTTTTTGGTAATCCAATCGCGCACAGTAAATCCCCTTTTATCCATACACTCTTCGCGCGGCAAACCCAGCAACAATTGACCTATGAGCGAATTGAGGCCCCCGTGGATGGCTTCGCCGCTGCCGTAGCCGATTTTTTCGCTAATGGAGGGAAGGGGTGTAATGTCACTGTGCCCTTTAAAGAAGAGGCCTATCGTCTGGTCGGCCAGCTATCGCCGAGAGCTAGGCTCGCGCAGGCGGTGAACACCCTGAAGTTAACCGATGATGGTGTGTTACTCGGTGATAACACCGACGGCGCTGGATTGGTCCAGGATTTAAAATTTCATGGCGAAGCGTTGCAGGGGCGGCGTGTTTTGCTGCTGGGGGCTGGAGGCGCTGCGCGAGGGGCATTGGGGCCTCTGCTGGCAGAGCAGCCTAGCGAACTGGTCATTGCGAATCGCACTTTCGAAAAAGCCGATCTCTTGGCGCAGCACTTTGCTTCATTAGGTCCTATTCGTGCCGCTAAGTTCTCTGAGCTGCAGGGTAGTTTCGACATCATTATCAACTCGACATCGGCGAGCCTCTCGGGCTCTATTCCTGCCATCCCCGAACAGCTGGTTCATTCCCAACTTGTGGTGTATGACATGATGTACGGTGTTGCTGATACTCCTTTTAATGGGTGGGCACGCCAACTGGGGGCATGCAAGATCATCGATGGCTTGGGCATGCTAGTTGCCCAAGCAGCAGAGAGCTTTGCCGTGTGGCGCGGGATTCGACCTGGAACCAAACAGGTGATTACCGAATTGCGAAAAAACATGGGGATGTTATGAATCAGGCCATCCTATTCAACGATGATGCCGAATGGCAGGCATCCGAAGGGCGGATCGCCTTTTCTGCGATTTTGCTTGGGGCCAGGATCCAATGCTATATGAGCGTGCGCTATCTCGAGTCCGTGGTGGGGACGTCGTTGCAGCATTCCTCAGATATCGAGCAGGCGTTTGAGTCATGGCGTTTTGATATCGAAAGCCAGGCTGAACTCAAGATAGAAGAACAGGACTTCGCAGAGGACGGTGCTATCTACCTGTACTGAACAGATTAAATCTCTACTGAGCGCCATCGTCCTATGTCTATGACCCGGTTGCGGCCAGATACTCATTCTTTAGATGGATGTAGTTGGTGGCCGATTGAGTAAAAAAATCCAACTCAGCTTCCGTTAACCGGCGAGCCTGACGCGCTGGGCTCCCCATATACAGGTATCCACTCTGCAGGTGCTTCCCTGGGGGCACCACACTTCCTGCTGCAATAATTATGTCTGAATCCACGATGACGCCATCAAGGATAATTGCCCCCATTCCGACTAAAACGCGATCACCGATGCTGCACCCATGAAGCATGGCCTTATGGCCAATGGTGACGTTTGCGCCGATGAGCAATGGATACCCATTGGGCTGGGTAGACGTTCTGCGGGATACATGGAGTACGGCACCGTCCTGTACGTTGCTATTGGCTCCGATAATGACGTGATTTACGTCGCCACGAATTACGACCATTGGCCAAATGCTGACATCTTGTTCCAGAGTAACGTCGCCAATGACGCAAGCGGCATCATCTATATAGACGCCACTGGATACATGAGGATAAATACCGCGATACGAACGTAGGGATGTCATAAGGTTCTCCTTTTTTCTCGATCATACTCAACCACCCGGTCTAGAAAAGAGAGTAACTGAATATATCTGTGGATAACCTGTAGGAAATTCTGAATAACATCCGCTTCTTGAAAATCTTACTAAATAGTCTGAAAAACTGCTTGCGCGAAAGTTCGAACTCCCTATAATGCCGCCTCGCTGACACGGCAAGGCCCGCACTCCTCGGAGTAGGCGCCACGCGGTATCAGCCGGGCCGAAACGCCCCGGAGCGAACGCAGTAAA
>JAYRLO010000315.1:0-3128 GCA_041905215.1 Aeromonadaceae bacterium | reverse complement strand
AGGCTGTTATTTTCATCAACCGCGGCCATGTATTCGCTGGTGCCTTGGCCCCAGCCACTGGACCAGCGTCCCGCTTCACCGTAAGCATGGGCATACGTAGATAACAGCAGGCTGGATATCAAAATGATGGTTTTCATGGAATGTACTCCTTTATGCGGTCCATTCGAGGTGACCGGCAAACCGTGTGAGCGTCTCCCACCCGAACGCATCCATGACTCATGGGTGATAAGGGCGTTGTTGGATGTGCTTGTGCCGTTGCTGAGGTGACGGGTTTGGCACATTCGTCCGGGTGGGAGAGATGAGATGGATGAGTTGGTTAGGCGTTACAACTGCTGAGCATGATGAGGGCAAATGTGACGACCCAGCACCAGAAGTAGGCAGGCTTTTGTTGCAGAGCCTTGGCTCGTTTCCACAGGTAAACCGGGACCAGCCATGCCATCTTGCCGTACTGGCTCGTATCGACCCCGGCTTTCTTCAGCGTGCGTTCATCCCAGTAGCTCAGCGCAATGTTGATGATGAGGGTGATGTAGAAGAACTCGCCTTCTGCTACGGCCCGCATGGCACGGTGTTCACCGTTGTAGACAGCGCCTGCGATAAACCCTTCGCAAAAGATGCCTATGATCGGGGCAAAGGCCAAAATCCAGACCAGCGTATTACTGATAGCAACAGAGGGTAGGGCCGGTGGCTGGGTCGGTGGTGGTATTTGGGACGCAAGTGGTGTGGCGTGTAGAGGCTGCCACTGGGTCAGACTTTGATGCCACACCAGAGTCTGGGTGTTGATGTCACCGCTGCCGACCAACCCGATTAATTGTGCTTCCATGACTGGGCCCATTCGTTGGCCATTTTTTTCGTAAAACCATTCACTCATTGGGTGACTCCTGTTGGTGTGATTGAGTTGGTTGTGGTGTGACCTCGGCCGCATGACGGTACGCAGCCTAAGGGTCTTAAATCTCCTAATGAGACCCATTGAGTTGATATTCAACCCTGTGAGTTATTAATGTCAATGGGTCTATGGCCAACCATAAAGGTTGACTGGAGGACTTATGACAGACATCAATCCTAAACAGCTTGCCAAGACGGTTGGCAGAGCTATTGCTCGTCAGCGTCAGCATGCTGGCTTGACTCAAGAGCAGGTTGCGGAGCACCTCAATATTGGGATGGAGGCCGTATCTCGGATGGAGCGAGGGATTGTGGTTCCGACCGTCATACGGCTGGCAGAGCTCGCCCAGTTATTTCATTGTGAGTTGGCGGACTTCTTGCGCGAGATCAGTAATCGCCCTACCGAGCAGGGGATTGTACTGAGCCAGCAACTGGCTCGGCTCGATGATGCGGACCGACTCTTGTTGTTGGAAACTGTTGAGCGCTTGGTGGATCGACTTGCCGAGCCCAAGTCATCATAGAGCTCAGGCAAATAGCGATTACCGTCGCGGTTGTGACCCCTTGAACCCCAAGGGCGCAACCGATGGCGCCCCTGGGGTTGAATCGCTTTTGGGGAAACACGTCAGTGTGGAGCTCCCAGCTTGCTGGTCAGTCGGGACTGACGGATGGGCGTGGTGGCTTTGGTTTTAACGGCCGCTGTTGCAGGCGATGCCATGTCGCTGGTCTGAGCCGGTGGGTTTTCCGTTTCTGCCTCGGGGTAGAACTCCTCCAGCATCTGCGGGATATCTTCCTCGGTTTCTTCAAACTGACCATTGCCCAGCAGCGCTCGGGCCATGGCCTCTAGCGCCTTGGTATCGACCCCGGCTTCTTGCTGGCGCTCGGCCTCCTGCCGGGCGGCTTGAACGCTCTGCGCCAAGGTGCTGTCATCGCGCAACGTCAAATCCACGTAGTAGACCGGCGTGCGGTAGGAGAGCGTGGTGCTCTTGGCGCGCAGGCGCAGCAGCAACGGCAGATAGCGAGTGGCTTGGCCGCTCACCGCCTCGAAGTAACGCAGTCGTGCCGCCAGGGTGCGCACCGAGTTGTAGCCGGTAGTGCGAAAGATAAAGCTGCCTAGCTCATCCTGCTGGCCATCCACCTGCACATTCAGTCGACCATAGAGCTTGCAACCGGCCTGCTTGGCGAACGGGCAGCGATCCGGGCCGGGGCAGGCCATCTCTTCCAATCCTTCAGCGGTGACCCGTCGCGCCGTCTCACCATTACCAACACACACCGGTCGGCCGCTGCTGCGGTCAAAGGCGCTGTACTCGGCTCTCAGATTCAGCTCAGAGTCATTGAACAGCAACCGCACCGGGATGGCTCTGAGTTTGCCGTTGGCGGCCTGCTCGCTGTACTGCTGATGCAGGGGATGTAAGACCCAGCCATTGCGACCCTGCACCTGAGTGGTCAGGGTAAAACTGTCATCCTTCTCCGGTACCCACTTCTCGCCTTTTTGCACCAGATGGCCAATGCTGATGCGCCCAATCACCGGTGGGGTAATCGCCAGTCCTTTAATCATGACGCACTCCTTCTATCCGTCTGAATCACAAAGCGTCGACTGCCCACAACCGGCTTGCTGTACTGCTGCACTATTTCCGGGTGTTCGGTACTGAGTCGGTCGATGTCCGGAGCAACCCGGTCTTTGCTCTTCTTCCAGGTCACCTTGCCGCCCGTGAACAGCGCCGTGGTGGCATCCCCCAGGGCGTTCTGTACCCGCTGCTTGAGTTGAGACTCCCGAGCTTCGGTCTGCTCCTTGATGTCGCGCAGTTTGAGCAAGTCCGCAAACAACTGACAGAACTCGGCCGAATCGGTGAAATCCACCGACAGGCCATTGTCCTGCGGGTAGAGCCATTGCAGCGCAGAACCCGCATCACTCGAGCCATCGGGCTCGGGTTGCACATCCTCGATAACACAGCGCCAGAACGCGGCCTCACGTGCTAGCAAGTCGGCAATCTTGTCTTCATCACGCTCGATGCGATAAATGCGGAAATCCTGCCCACCAATCAGCACGGCGACATCGGCCCAGGCGAGCCCTGTCACCGCCAACTGATGCAGCACCTGGCACTGATAGGCTACCGGCACACCCTCTTCCCACTGTGGGGCCGAGTGGTAACTGGCGGTTTTGATTTCGAGGATGCCGGTGCCCTCCGGCAAACCAATTACCTCGCGGTCGAGATTGGCCAGCAGATAGGGATACTTCGGATGCTGCAGCA
>JAYRLO010000314.1:0-3129 GCA_041905215.1 Aeromonadaceae bacterium | reverse complement strand
ACATGGCGGCCGATCTGGATAGCAACTGGGAAGTCCTGGCTGAACCCATCCAGACCGTGATGCGCCGTTATGGCATCGAGAAGCCTTACGAGAAGCTCAAGGAGCTGACCCGTGGCCGCCGCGTGGATGCGCAAGGTATGCGTGAATTCATCGATACGCTGGCACTGCCAGAAGCCGTCAAGGATGAGCTCAAGCTGATGACGCCGGCTAACTACATCGGTCGAGCCATCACTCTGGTGGATGAGCTGAAATAAGCTCGGTCGCAAAAAAACAGGAGGCTGAATAGCCTCCTGTTTTCTTTGCAACATTCGTTCAGGCAAGAGCCCCACCGGTTTCGCGAGAAACATTGGGATCGAAGATCTCCATCACCCGCTCCGGATGTGCCACCTCATGGAAACCAAGCCGCCGATAGAGCTCCTGCGCATCCAGGGTCGACAGCATGATACGGCGTAACCCCTGCAGCTCAGGATGAGCCAGGACACAGCCCACCAACCACTGACCCAACCCCTGCCCCTGGAATTCATCCAGCACAAACACATCACTCAAATAGGCAAATGTCGCCCGATCGGTGATCACCCGCGCCAAGCCGACCTGCCGCTCCCCTTGGTAGAGGCCAAAACAGAGTGAACCATCCAGCGCCTTTTTCAGTACAGACTCGCTGATCTCGTTGGCCCAATAGGTCTGCCGCAGGAAGTCGTGGATCACGGCAAGCTGCAACAGACGCGGATCGGTACTGACTCGAAACTCATAGCGTTGCCATTCCATTCTTCTCTCCTGTCCAACCACTGCCACAGTTCCAAGTCTAGACAAACGAGCCTCATTCCGGCCAATTATTTACCAACAGAATCAAGGGGCCAAACGATCCACATGCCAGTGTTCAGCCATACGGGTAAACAAGAAGCGGTCATGCAACCGATGAGCCCCACCCTGCCAGAACTCGATGCTGTCAAAACGGACACGGAACCCGCCCCAGAAGCTGGGTAACGGGATCTCGCCATTGGCGAATTTTTGCTTGAGCTCCATAAACTTGGCTTCAAGCATGCTGCGCGCCGAGATGCGGCTCGACTGTTGACTGACCCAGGCCGCAATCTGGCTATCTTTGGGTCGCGAGTGGAAATACTTCACTACTTCCAGTGGAGACAGGGGTTCGGCCACACCGGTCACATGTACCTGCCGCTCCAGGGTATGCCAGGGAAACAGCAGACTGACCTGATTATTTTTGGCAATGTGCTGTGCCTTGCGGCTGCCCAGATTGGTATAGAACACGAATCCTTGGGCATCATAGTGCTTGAGCAGCACGATCCGCTGGTATGGCCGCCCACCCTCATCGACCGTGGCAATGCTCATGGCCGTCGGATCGGGCAACTTGGCATCGCAGGCCTGACGCAACCACTTCTCAAACAGCTCCAGCGGATCGAGCGGCAACTCATCCCGATGCAGCCCGCCCTTGGTGTATTCCCGCCGCAGATCGGCAATATCCATAATGGTACTTCCTTCACAAAACCTGAGGGCATTTTGCGCCGAGCCCCTTATGATCTCAAGACGTTATCGACCGACCAACGTACGAGTAGTCAATCTGGCTGGCCACCCCGGATGGTTCTCGATACCATTGGACACCTCATCAAGCGGAGCATTCCCATGCTGGTTTCTCGTCTTCCTCCCCCCGCAATCATCCTGCTGCTGGTCGGCGCCATGAGTCTGGTGACTGATCTCTGGCCTGAGCTGGCCCTGCCGATCCCGCTTCACATCGGCTGGGGAGCCGCTGCCTTGTGTGGCCTGCTGAGCCTGGTGCTTAGTGTGTGGGCCTTGTGGATCTTTCGCCGAGCCAAGACAACCGTTGACCCGCGCCGTCCAGAGCAGACCCGGCAATTGGTAACGCACGGCATCTACCGCGTCAGCCGCAACCCCATGTATCTGGCCCTGCTGCTACTGGTGCTGGCCTGGAGCCTGCTACTGGCCCATGCCTTGGCTTTCTTGGGGGTTCCTCTGTGCTTTTTTTATCTGGATCGCATGCCCATCCGCCATGAAGAACAGCACTTGCAGCGAAAATTTGGCCCCGCCTATCGCAATTACCAGCTCCGCGTTCGTCGCTGGATTTAAGAGCCAGCCTCGAGGCCAATGCGTCACCGCCTCAATCGGTGCCAGATGAGGGAATATTGCGCCCAGGAGCCCGGTTGTCGGGTTGCGTCCCCGCCACTTAACCCCTATGATCGCAGCCGATTTCCTCCTCCCTTCGAGTCATCATGCTGAAGAATTCCCTGACCGTGCGCCAGGCCGAACTGGTCGTGGCGGTGTTGAGCGATGTACTGGGTACCGGTGCCACGCTGGATCGCGCCTATGCGCGTCAATTTGCCGAAGTTCGCCTGGCCCCGAGTGAACAAGCCAGCATAGCTTTGGTCACCGGCGACATCATGCGCCGTTTGAACCTGTATACCCTGTTGGCCGGTGTGACCCAGGATGAAGCCGCCGTCGCCGGTTGGAGTCTGGTGTGCGTCTGGCACCAGTTCTATAACTTGCCGCTGCCACCCTGTCCGGCCGCCGATCTGTTCAATCTCAAGAATTATGAAAGCCGCAAGGCTACGGCCCGCAACCTGCCAGCCCTGTGGGACGGCTGCCCCGAGTGGCTGGATGCGCTCGGCGAAGAGCAGTTGGGTGACGCCTGGCCTGCCGAGCGTCGCGCCCTGACCCAACATCCTAAACGCTACCTGCGTATCAATACCTTGAAGTGCAACGTCGAGACGCTCACTCAGCGGCTCATCAGCGAGCGGGTCAACGTCCGCCCGGTACCGAATATCAGCAGCGCCCTCGAGGTACTCAACGACGCGGCCCTGTTCCGCACCGACGCCTTCCAGGAAGGCTGGTTCGAGCAGCAGGATGCCGGCTCACAGCAGATCGCCGCCTATCTGGATGTTCAGCCGGGTATGCGGGTCATCGATGCCTGCGCCGGAGCCGGTGGCAAGACACTGCATCTGGCTGCCCTGATGGAGGGGCGAGGTCGCCTACTGGCGCTGGATGTCGAGCAGTGGAAGCTGGATAACCTCAAGCAGCGCGCGCGGCGAGCCGGAGCACATAACGTCGAGACACGACTCATTGCCTCCAGCAAGACCATCAAACGTCTCAAGGAGAGCG
>JAYRLO010000313.1:0-3135 GCA_041905215.1 Aeromonadaceae bacterium | reverse complement strand
GAAGGATCCGAAAACACGTCTGCAGGAGCTATTGCAGGGCAAGCGCAAACCCTTGCCCAGCTACGTGGTCATCAAGGTCAAGGGAGAGGCCCACAATCAGGAGTTCACCGTGCAGTGCGAGATCGAGGGGCTCGATGCCTCCGTGATCGGTGTGGGCTCAAGCCGCCGTAAGGCTGAACAGGCAGCGGCCGAAAAAGCCCTGGAGCAATTCAAATGACAGAGCAGACCCATTGCGGTTTCATCGCCATCGTCGGCCGTCCGAATGTTGGCAAATCCACCCTGCTGAACCAGATCCTCGGGCAGAAGGTCAGTATCACCTCGCGCAAGGCGCAGACCACGCGCCACCGCATCCTCGGTATCGACACCGATGGTGCCTACCAGACCATCTATGTGGATACTCCGGGTCTGCACCAGGAGGAGAAGCGGGCCATCAATCGCCTGATGAACCGGGCGGCAACCAGCTCCCTCGGTGATGTGGAGATGGTGGTGTTTGTCGTTGAAGGGACTCACTGGACCTCGGACGACGAGCATGTGCTGAGCAAGTTGCAGCATCTGCGTTGCCCTGTGGTACTGGCCATCAACAAGATCGATCTGATCGACGACAAAGAGATACTGCTGCCGCATATCCAGATGTTGTCGGAAAAGATGCACTTTGCCGAAGTGCTGCCGTTGTCGGCCGAGAAGGGGACCAACGTCGAGAAGATCCGTAGCATGGCGCGAGAGCTGTTGCCGGTTGGTGAACATCACTTCCCCGACGACTACATTACGGATCGCAGCTCGCGTTTCATGGCCTCCGAGATCATCCGCGAGAAGCTGATGCGCTTCCTCGGTGATGAGTTGCCCTACTCGGTGACGGTGGAGATCGAGCGTTTCAAGGTCGAGGCCGATGGCCTGTTCCACATCAACGGCCTGATCCTGGTCGAGCGAGATGGCCAGAAGCGCATGGTGATCGGTAACAAGGGTGAGAAGCTCAAGACTATCGGCACCGAGGCGCGCATGGACATGGAGCGGTTGTTTGAAACCCGCGTGTTCCTCGAGCTGTGGGTCAAGGTCAAGTCTGGCTGGGCGGATGACGAACGAGCTCTGCGCAGTCTCGGCTACGGTGACGAATAGCCGATCATGATGGAGCGACAGTTGGCCTTCGTGCTGCACAGCCGTCCCTACCGGGAGAGCAGCCAGTTGGTCGAACTGTTTTGTGCCGACAGTGGCCGCCAGAGCCTGGTGGCCCGCGGCTCGCGCAGTGCGCGTTCACCGCTGAAGGCGCAACTGCAACCCTTTACCCTGCTCAGCATCAGCTGGCGGGGGCGCGGCGAGCTCAAGAGTCTGGACCAACTGGAGGTGGTTGCCGCTCCGTTGCGTCTGCGTGAGGTCTCGCTCTACAGCGCCCTCTATCTCAATGAGCTGCTCTACTATCTGCTCGAGCGGCATACCGCCTATCCCGAACTCTTCGACTACTACCGCCAGGCGTTGCAGCTGCTCTCGTCCGATGGCTCACCGGAGCCGGTTTTGCGTCAGTTCGAGCTGCTCTTGCTCGAGGCGCTCGGTTATGGCATTGACTTCACGCTGGATGCCCTGAGCGGGCTGCCCATTGAGCCGCAGCGCTACTATCTGTATCGTGCAGAGTATGGTTTTGTCCTGGCGCCAGGGAGTGTGCCGGGCGTTGATCGTTTCGAGGGTCGTCACCTGTTGGCGATGGGGGAAGGGCTGTTGACTTCACCCGACGAGCTGCAGGCGGCGAAGCGCTTCTGTCGCCAGGCCCTCAAGCCCTATCTGGGCAACCGGCCCCTGAAGAGCCGGGAACTATTCCAACATCTTTCAGCGAGGAAATTGCAGTGAGCGAGATTTTTCTGGGTGTGAACATCGACCATGTGGCGACGCTGCGCAATGCGCGAGGCACCAGCTATCCGGATCCAGTACTGGCAGCGGGTCTGGCCGAGCAGGCTGGCGCCGATGGCATCACCATCCACCTGCGCGAGGATCGTCGTCATATCACGGATCGGGATGTCGAAATCCTGCGCCAGACACTGCAGACCCCGATGAACCTGGAAATGGCTGTCACCGATGAGATGCTGGATATCGCCTGCCGTATCAAGCCGCACTTTGTCTGCCTGGTACCGGAAAAGCGGACCGAAGTGACCACCGAGGGTGGCCTGGATGTGGCTGGCCAGCTCGCCAAGGTGCAGGCTGCCATCAGCCGCCTGGCGGCCGTCGGCACCCAGGTGTCGCTGTTCATCGATGCGGATCATGTTCAGATCGATGCCGCCGTTGCGGTTGGTGCTCCTTACATCGAAATTCATACCGGACGCTATGCCGATGCGACCAGCACGGCGGAACAGCTCGAGGAGTTGGCGCGTATTCAGGAGGCGGCCCGTTATGCCCATGGTCTGGGGCTGCGCGTGAATGCCGGTCATGGACTGCACTACCACAACGTCAAGCCGATCGCCGCCATTCCCGAGATGGAGGAGCTGAATATCGGCCACGCCATCATAGGTCGCGCCGTGTTTGAAGGCCTGCCCGCCGCCGTCGCCGAGATGAAGCGACTGATGATCGAGGCGCGGCAGGGACTTTGAACCCTCGCGGGCTCGCTGGTGGTCCTGGGCGTTTGCCCGGTGGAAGATAAAAAAGAAGGCAGCCCGATGGCTGCCTTTTTCATGGGCGCCGAAGCTCGAGCTACAGCCAATGAGCAGCCTCGCGCTGCAGGCTTGCGAGCATATCTTGTAACTCCAGCAGCTCCGGCTCCAGTTGTTCGGCGGTTTCACCGCGGCGCAGGGCGCTCTCCAACTGGTGGCACAGCGCCTGCAAGGATGGCATGCCGCAGTAGGCGGCTCCACCCGCCAGTTTGTGGATCCCGGCTTGCAGTTCGCTGGCTGGCAGCTCATTGGCCTGGGTCAGCAGCGTTTGCGTCTCTGGCAGCGAGGCCAGCAGCAACTCGAGCATCTCGCGTGCCAGCTCCGGCTTCCCGGCCGCCTGCCGCAGGGCCAGCTCCGGATCCCGCAGTCCGGTGGATGGGGGGGGCAGCGGAGCGACCGGTGTGGTTGCGACGTCCGCGGCGGCGGGCAGTCTCGCCATGGCAGGCGTTCCGTGGGTGAAGTGGCGCAGCAACTTCTCCAGTTGGGCTTCATCGATGGGCTTGGC
>JAYRLO010000312.1:0-3165 GCA_041905215.1 Aeromonadaceae bacterium | reverse complement strand
GATCAGCTTGGTCGGATTGGAGTCGAGATCGACCATGTTCCCGGCCTCTTTCGCCGCCTGGGTACCACTGTTCATCGCCACCGCCACATCGGCCTGAGCCAGAGCGGGCGCATCATTGGTACCATCGCCAGTCATGGCCACCAGACGCCCCTCGGCCTGGTACTGGCGGATCAGCGCCAGCTTAGTTTCCGGCGTGGCTTCGGCCAGGAAGTCATCGACACCGGCTTCTGCGGCGATGGCCGCCGCCGTCAGACGGTTATCACCGGTGATCATGACGGTCTTGATGCCCATGCGGCGCAGCTCCATGAAGCGCTCCTTGATACCGCCCTTGACGATATCCGACAGCGCCACCACACCCAGCACCTGATTGCCTTCACAGACCACCAGCGGCGTGCCGCCCTCGCGGGCCACCTGCTCGACCAGGGTCTGCGCCCGACGCGGATACTCACCCCCATTGGCCTCGACATGGCGACGAATCGCGTCGGCGGCTCCCTTGCGGATCATCCGTTGTTGCAGATTCACACCGCTCATGCGGGTCTGCGCCGAGAAGGGAACAAAGGTCGCCCCCAGGGCATGAATGTCCCGCTCGCGCAGATTGAAACGCAGCTTGGCCAGCACGACTATGCTGCGTCCTTCCGGGGTTTCATCCGCCAAGGAAGCCAGTTGGGCCGCATCGGCCAGAGCCTGTTCGCTGACACCGGCGACTGGCAGGAATTTGCTGGCCTGACGGTTACCCAGGGTGATGGTCCCCGTCTTGTCGAGCAGCAGGACATCGATATCCCCGGCCGCTTCCACCGCGCGTCCCGAGGTGGCGATGACGTTGGCACCGAGCATACGGCTCATCCCGGCGACACCGATGGCCGACAAGAGACCACCGATAGTCGTCGGGATCAGACAGACCAGCAGCGCCACCAGCACAGTTATCGAGATCACTTGGCCACTGCCGTTTGCCTGCACGGCAAACTGCGAGAAGGGCAGCAGGGTGACGGTCGCCAGCAGGAAGATCAACGTCAGCGCGATCAGAAGAATCGTCAGTGCAATCTCATTGGGAGTCTTGCGGCGCTTGGCCCCTTCGACCATTGAGATCATGCGGTCGAGGAAGGTTTCGCCCGGATTCACCGTCGAACGGATCACCAGCCAGTCGGAGAGCACCCGGGTTCCACCGGTGACCGAGCTGAAGTCACCGCCCGACTCCCGGATCACCGGAGCCGATTCCCCGGTAATGGCGCTCTCATCCACCGAGGCAACCCCCTCGATGACTTCGCCGTCACACGGGATGACTTCGCCCGCCGAGACCTGAACCACATCGCCCTTGCGCAGGGAGTCGGCACCCACACGCTGACTCGGCGCGCCATATTGGCCAAGGGTCAGCTTGTGCGCCCAGACCGTCTGCTTGAGACCACGCAGACTGGCCGCCTGAGCCTTGCTACGCCCCTCGGCCAATGCCTCGGCGAAGTTGGCGAACAGCACGGTGAACCACAACCAGAGCGCGATACTAGCGGTAAACCAGGTGGGCTCACTCCCGGAAGTCGCATGCAGGCACTGAACCAGCCAGACGATGGTGGTCAGCACGCTGCCCAGCCAGACGACGAACATCACCGGATTCTGCCATTGGCTGCGGGGATCCAGCTTGATGAAGGCCCCTTTACAGGCCTCGCGGCACAGAGCCGGATCGAGCAGAGAAAGTTTCTTGCGCGTCATGACTAATTCCTTACTTCAGCATCAGCAAGTGTTCAACAATCGGACCCAGCGCCAGTGACGGAATAAACGTCAGGGCACCCACCAGCAGTACGGTTCCAATCAGCAGGAAAACAAACAGCAATCCATGGGTTGGCAGTGACCCCTGACTCTCCGGCTGACGACGCTTGGCGCCCATGGAACCAGCCAGAGCCAGAACCGGAACAATCACCCCGAAGCGACCGATAAACATCGCGATAGCCAGCATCACGTTGTAATAGGGGGTATTGGCCGACAGGCCGCCGAAGGCGCTGCCATTGTTGTTGGCCGCCGAGGAGAAGGCATACAGCACTTCACTGAAACCATGGGCGCCCGGATTGAAGATCCCGGCAAGCCCCTGGGGCAACAGCACGGTCAAGGCCGTCCCGCACAGCACCAGGGCCGGAGTGACCAGGATCGCCAGCGCGACCAGCTTCATATCGGCGCTCTCAATCTTTTTGCCAAGATATTCGGGCGTACGTCCGATCATCAGGCCGGCAATAAACACAGTGAGCAGCACAAACAGCGCCATACCGTAAAATCCGGCACCGACACCCCCGAAAATCACTTCGCCGAGCTGCATTTGCAGCAACGGGATGAGGCCTCCCAAGGGTGTGAAGGAGTCGTGCATCCCGTTGACAGCACCACATGATGCAGCGGTTGTCACAGTGGCAAACAGACTGGTGGCGGCGATACCGAAACGGCTCTCCTTTCCCTCCATGTTGCCCCCCGGCAACAGGTCGGACTGGTTTATGTTCACCCCATGGCTGGTCAACAGTGGATTACCCGCCTGCTCGGCCGATGTCACCACCAGCACCGCCATGACAAACATCAGCGTCATGGCCAGCAACACGGCAACCCCCTGACGGCGATCACCCGCCACGCGACCGAAGGCCAGCACCAGGGCTGCCGGGATCAGGAAGATGGCCAGCATCTGCACGAAGTTGGTCAGCGCGGTCGGGTTCTCAAAGGGGTGAGCCGAATTGGCATTGAAGAAGCCACCACCGTTGGTGCCCAGCATCTTGATCGCCTCCTGCGACGCCACCGGGCCCATCGACAGCGTCTGATGCAGCTCGCTGCCCTGCGCCGCCAACGGCGTCAGCGACAGATAAGCACTCAGATTTTGCAAGGAGCCCTGTTGCACGAAGAGGAGAGCCAGCAGGATGGAGATCGGCAGCAACAGATAAACCGTCACCCGGAAGATATCCGTCCAGGCGTTGCCGATATGCTTGGCACTCTGGCTGGTCAAGCCGCGGATCAAGGCAAAGGCCACAGCCCCGCCAGTCGCCGCCGAGAGGAAGTTCTGCACCGTCATACCGGCCATCTGGCTGAAATAGCTCAGACTGGCCTCACCGGCATAGGCCTGCCAGTTGGTATTGGTCATGAAGCTGATGGCGGTATTGAAGGCGAGATCGACGCTCAACCCGGGCAACTGCTGCGGATTCCAGG
>JAYRLO010000311.1:0-3196 GCA_041905215.1 Aeromonadaceae bacterium | reverse complement strand
CAGACTGCGCTCCTTCCATAACCAGTCCGAGAGTTTTTTCTGGTAAAAATAGAGCCACAGCAGATGCCCCGCCGCTGCCACCAGAAAAGCCTGTAACCACCAGCCGGTCAGCAGACCGACCACCAGAGCCGGGGTGTAAATCAGATAGAGGTTCTTTCTGATTAACGCGCCCCAGGAGTAGGGTTCCAGCATTGTTCCCTCAATATCGGGTCGAGAAACGGTAGCCGGCGCCACGCACCGTCTGGATCAGCTCATCATGCCCAGAGTCGGCGATGGCCTTACGCAGACGACGAATATGCACGTCGACAGTCCGATCCTCTACATAAACGTTGGTGCCCCAGACGTTATTGAGCAACTGCTCGCGACTGTAGACACGTTCTGGATGGGTCATGAAAAAGTGTAACAGACGGAACTCGGTCGGCCCCATATCCAGCGCCTCTTCATTCACCGTGACGCGATGCGACACCGGATCAAGCCGCAACCCCTGAACCTCGATGATCTCTTCGGTCGAGGTCGGCGCTGCGCGACGAATCACCGCCTTCAAACGGGCCGTCAACTCCTTGGGCGAGAACGGTTTGGTAATATAGTCATCCGCCCCGGCCTCCAGCCCACGCACCTTGTCCTCCTCTTCCCCGCGCGCCGTCAACATGATGATCGGGATCTGTCGGGTCATCTCATCCTGCTTGAGTTGCTTGATAAACTGAATGCCACTCCCACCGGGCAGCATCCAATCCAGCAGGATCAGATCGGGAAATGGTTCAGCCACTTTGGCCAGTCCCTGCTCAAAATCTGCCGCTTCTACCGGCTCGAATCCTTTCTGCTCAATGACAAAGCACAACATCTCGCGGATCGGGGTTTCATCTTCTACCACCAGCACTCGTCTTGACATGGTCTAGAACCTTTCCTGTCACCAATATGAATTGTCACGCGGCATTATTAGAACTTTTTATGACATTTTTATTACCCGTTGTTCAGGCAAGCAGCAACTGCCCGCCTTAAGGCACGATGACGCGGCTTTCTCCCCCGCCTCGGGCCTCAATCCGCACCTGAACGCCAATTCGCTCAACCATCGCCGGCACATGCGAGATCACGCCAATCTGGCGACCACTGGCCTGCAACGCATCAAGACAGGCAATCGCCGTATCCAGGCTGTCCGGGTCCAGGGTACCGAACCCTTCATCGATAAACAGCGAGTCGACACGCGCATGTCGGCCCGATAACGACGCCAGACCGAGCGCCAGCGCCAGTGACACCAGGAAACTTTCACCGCCGGAGAGTGACTCCACTGCGCGAATTTCGTCCCCCATATCCTGATCCATCACCTGCATTGCCAGATCGCTACCCGGCACGCGTAACAACCGATAGCGCGGGGCCAGCGAGGTCAGGTGTTCATTAGCTACCCACAGCAGCCGTTCGAGCGTCAAACTCTGGGCAAAACTTCTGAACCGGGCGCCATTGGCCGAGCCAATCAGCTCATTGAGCTGCTCCCAGCGCCGACTTTCCGCCTGTTGCGCCGCCCAGGTCGCCTGCAACTGCTGCTGCCGGCTATCCAGCTCACTGGCCTGGCGCAATTGATGACGCAACTCAAATTCGCGTTGCCCCGCTTCGGCCAGTCGCTGCGCTAATGCGGCCAACCAGCTTTCTTGCAACACGCCATCAATACATGCCGCGGGCGGCAACTGCTGTTGCAACCGCTCCCCTTGGCGGATCGACTGTTCGACCATCTGCTGGCGCTCACGCAACAACGCCAGCGTGCGGGTACGCACCTCGTCCAGCCCCTGTAGCCGTTGGCGCTCCTCGCGCAGCCATTCACTTGGGTAGCCAAGCAGACGGTGCAACTCATATTCCGGAATGCCGAGTTGCTGTTCATGCTGGATCCAGCTGCGTAGCGCAACCCGGCGCTGATCAGAGATCTGTCGCTGCCGTTGGCGCGCGCTCTCCAGTGCTGCTCGCACCGCCACCAGTTGTTCAGCATCCTTTTGCTGTTGTTGCAGGGCCCGAGCATGTGCCTGCTTGGCCTGCTCCAGTGCCTGCTGCCAAGCCAGTTCCACCTCCGCCACGGCGCGCCCCTCGAGGCAAGCCGCCCGCTGGTGCTGCAATCCGTTCAACGCCTGATGTAGTGCCTGCACCTCACTGTTCAGCTGCTGTAACTGCTGTTGGCCCTGTTGCAGACGCGCGACCAGTGCCGCCAGCTCAGGCTCAGCCTGTCGATAACGCTGATCCAGCTGTTGCCAGGTCGCCTCCTGCTGCAAAAACGCCTCACAGGTCTGCTTCCATTGCAGCATCTGCTGTTCGCCGTGCGGATCCTCCAGCCAGAGCTGCCATGAGGGATCGCCCAGTTGTTCATCCAGACGCTGTCGATTGAGCTGCAAGCGGGTGTGCAGATGGTCGAATTGTTGGCTCAGCCCGCCTAAGCGGGTCTGCCATTCAGTCTGTTGACGCAACCCCTCATGCCACTGCTGCTCCAGTTGCTGCAGTTGGTGCTGCTGCTGATCGAACCGCTGACGCAGTTGCTGTAACTGCCCCTGACGTTGGCGCAACTGTTCGACCTGAATGCCCAGCTCATGGCTTTCACGGTCTATCAGCTGCAAATCCCCCACCAGTTGCGCCATCGCCGGCATCCACTGCGCCTCGCTCTCGGGCCAGGCCGGGAAGAGGGTCTCCATCCCTTCGGTGCACTGTCGCCAAAAACGCTGCAATTCGCTGCGCTGGCTGGTGAGATAACTCTCTTGCTGGGTCAGTTGCTGTAACCGGGTTTTGACTTCGGCCTGCTGCACGGAGAGATCCTGCACGGCAGCCAGCCGTTGCTCGACATGCTGCACCAGAAATTGATGACGGGCCTGCAGCGGCAGCAGCAGATTCTCCTCATCCGGCTGTTGCCCTTGCCACGGGTGCTGTAAGGCACCGCATAACGGGCAGGGGGTATCGTCTTTGAGCAGATGGCGATGAGCCTGGAGATCGAGCCGGCGATGCGCCTGCTCCATCTCTTCGGCCGACTGCATCATCTGCGTCTGCAGGGTAGCGAGTTCGGCCTCCGCTTGCTGACGATATTGCTGTAAAGCCTCCAGTTGCTGGCGTAACCCCTCTCGGGCCAATGCCAGTTCACGGCCATCACGCGCCCACTGAGCCCCCTGCTCGATCACCGACATCAAACGCTGGCCGCGCTCGCCACGCTGGAGCACTAGCATCCACTGAT
>JAYRLO010000022.1:8075-18191 GCA_041905215.1 Aeromonadaceae bacterium | reverse complement strand
ATGGCGGCGTCAAGGTGGACAATATTCGCGAGATTGCTGCAGCCGGTGCCGATTTGTTTGTCGCGGGCTCGGCAATTTTCAGCCAACCCGATTACCAGGCGGTCATAGCCCAGATGCGTGCCGAGTTAGCCAAAGCCCATGAGTGAGATCCATTGCAAGCGTTCTGACATCGATCTGCTGCTGTTTGATCTGGATGGCACCCTGGTCGATAGCGTGCCTCAGCTCTATTTGGCGGTCGATGCGGCGCTGCAGGGCTGTGGTTTGCCGGGGGTGACCCTCGAGCAGGTCAAGCAGTGGATCGGCAACGGAGCCGATATCCTGCTGCGACGCGCCATTCAGCGCCGTTACGATCTGCAGGGCGAGATGGACGAGGCGCTGGTGAGTCGCGTGCGCCAGAAGTTTGATGAACGCTATCTGGCGGGGCTGGATCGTGATTTCTCTCTGTTCCCCGGCGTCTTGACGACCCTGCAGCGGTTACGCGCTGCTGGCTATCGCATGGCTGTGGTGACCAACAAGCCCCATCCATTCGTGGCACCGCTGCTGCAAGAGGCTGGCTTGATGCCACTGTTTGATCAACTGCTGGGGGGGGATCTGCTGCCTCAACGCAAACCCGATCCGGCCCCCTTACTTCATGTCTGCCAGACCCAGCAGGTCGCGCCAGAGCGCTCTGTCATGGTGGGCGACTCGAAAAATGATGTGTTGGCGGCCAAGGCGGCGGGAATGCCGGTGATTGGCCTGACCTACGGCTACAACCATGGTGAACCCATAGCGGTGAGCAAACCGGACTGGGTCATGGACCATTTTTGCCAGCTCGGCGATCTGTTGCTGGCCAACTGACAAGGAATTGCAACGCGAATGACTAAACCGATCGTTTTTAGCGGTGCCCAACCCTCCGGGCAGCTGACCATTGGCAACTACATGGGAGCCCTGCGTCAGTGGGTGCGCATGCAGGATGACTACGATTGCCTGTACTGCATCGTGGATCTGCATGCCATCACGGTACGCCAGGATCCGCAAGCGCTGCGCAAGGCCTGCTTGGATGCGGCTGCCCTCTATCTGGCCATCGGCATCGATCCGGAGAAGAGCACCGTATTTTTGCAATCGCATGTCCCGCAGCACGCCGAATTGGGTTGGGTGCTGAACTGTTATACCCAGATGGGTGAGCTCTCTCGCATGACCCAGTTCAAGGACAAGTCCCAGCGTTACGAGAACAACGTCAATGTCGGCTTGTTTGACTATCCGGTGCTGATGGCCGCCGACATCCTGCTCTATCAGGCCAATCAGGTGCCAGTTGGTCATGATCAGAAGCAACACCTGGAGTTGACTCGTGATGTGGCGTATCGCTTCAACACGCTCTACGGCGATGTGTTTGCGATGCCCGAGCCTTTCATCCCCGAGCAGGGGGCCCGCGTCATGAGCCTGCAAGAGCCGACTAAGAAGATGTCCAAGTCGGATGAGAACCAGAACAACATCATAGGTCTGCTTGAGGATCCGAAATCCATCACCAAGAAGATCAAGCGGGCGATGACCGACTCCGAAGAGCCGCCTGTGGTCCGTTTCGATCTGGATCAGAAGGCTGGTGTCTCGAATCTGCTGACCCTGATGCATGGTGCGACCGGGCGCCCTATCGTCGAGCTGGAACAACATTTTGCCGGCAAGATGTATGGTCACCTCAAGGGCGAAACCGCCGAGGCTGTGGTTGCTCTGCTGGAGCCGGTACAACAGCGTTATCAGGCGCTGCGCGCCGATGAGGCTCACCTATTGGCTGTGCTCAGCCGCGGTGCCGATAAGGCGCGGGCCCGCGCCGAGGTCACGCTGCAGAAGGTCTATGAAGCCGTAGGGTTTGTGCCCAAGATCTAGTCGTGTGTCGACTCCCGGAAAACCGTCATGGCCGGGAGTCATATTCCCTTTTGTCTCAATCCATTGAAGCCTACATGTCTCAGACTGAATCATTAGAACCGACCGCTCTCGAACTGGAGAGTAAAGATTATTGGTTGCGCCGTTTTCGCAAGGCGAAGACGCTCAAGACCCTGGAGTTGATGGTGCCAAAGGCCGTCGATCAGTACCATCAGCAAGCCCCGGTGCTGGCCGCCATCTATCTGGCGGAATGCCAGCGGGAACGGGAACTCGAGTGCGGTATTCTGCTCAATCGCTGAGCTGGGCGGTCCGCCATCGCATTCGGTGCCTCGGCGTGTGACACGATTTGTCACAATTGCTCTGCCATTTTGACCCAATAATCACATAGACCCGCGATATACTCTGGCCATGTTTATTCATGTCTAAGCCTCCGTTATGCGCAAATTCTTGATAGGTGCCCTGACTCTTCTGGCGCTGCTTTTCCTGGGTCGTCTACTGCTCCCTCTACTCCATGGTTCCTCCGGCGGCCCGGCTCGAGCGGATGCCCGATTGCCGAGTGTGCGTGTGGCGGCGGTACAATTGGCTCATCTGCAACACCAGTTGCCTCTGGTGGGCAAGCTGCAGGCTCAGCAGTCCATCGTCATCACGCCGGAAATTAGTGGTCGCATTACCGCGCTCCCCGGGGCGCACGGCGGCGAGGTGGCATCAGGGGCCACCTTGATCCAGCTCGACGATGCCCGGCAGCGCGCCGCCTTGGCGGAGTCGGAGTCCTTCCTCGAGAACGAACAGCGCAAGCTCAGGGATATGACCCGCTTGGCCAGCAAGGGCGTGGTGACCCAGAACGATCTGGAGGGGCAGGTCTCCGCCGTTGCCCAGGCCGTGGCCCGGCGCGACATGTCGCGGGTCGAGTTGGAGCAGTGTCGACTGCTGGCGCCATTCGCCGGTCGGGTGGCACTCTTCGATGTCAGCCTCGGAGCCTATGTGACGCCGGGTGAAGCCTTGCTGCATCTGGATGATCTGGCTTCGATGCGGCTGGATTTGGCGGTGCCGGAGCGTTATCTGTCCCAATTGCAACTGGGGGCCAAGTTGCAGGCATTTGGGGCGGCTTGGCCTGAACAGCCTTTTTCCGGCGAGATTGTCGCCATTGATAGTCGGGTCGATAGCGAGTCGTTGACCGTCAAGGTGCGGGTGCGCTTTGCCAATCCGGATCGGCGACTGCGGCCCGGCATGCTGGTGCAGGTCGCCTTGCCGTTTGCCAGCGAGCAGTTGCCGCTGATCCCGATGCAGGCTGTCGAGTTCCAGGGGGAGCAACGCTTCGTCTATCTGCTGGATGGCGAGGATAAGGTAGAGCGGCGCGCCGTGGCACTGGGTGATGCGCAGGGCAGCCAAGTCAGTGTGGTCTCCGGACTGCAAGCCGGTGAACGGCTGGTCGTTGAAGGTGTAGTTGCCCTGAAATCTGGGCAGCGAGTTCAGGTGATGCCATCTGGGAAGCCTGATGCCGTGGAGCAATCCCGATGATTCTCTCCGATATCTCCATCCGTCGCCCCGTGCTGGCGTTGGTGGTCAGTCTGTTGCTGCTGATCTTTGGTCTGGTGGCACTGTCGCGTCTGCCGGTCCGGGAGATGCCCGATGTCCAGAGTCCATCGGTCAGTATCGTCACCACCTATGAGGGGGCGGCCCCGGATATCGTGGAAAACCAGGTCAGTAAACCCCTGGAGGATCAGCTCTCCGGCATCAGCGGTATCCGAACTATCTACTCGACCAGCCGGAAGGGGCGCAGCAGCATCACCATCGAGTTTCAACAGGGCTGGAACATGCTCGAGGCCTTGTCGGATATTCGCGATGCGGTATCCCGCGCCCGGAATCAGTTGCCGGATGATATCGATGAGCCCGTGGTATCGCGGGATAACGGTGAGGGGGAGGTCGCCATCTGGTTGAACTTCTCCAGTCGGCAGATGGATCGCGTCGCTCTGACCGACTACACCAATCGTCACCTGATCAAGTCGCTGAGTCTGGTCAATGGCGTCAGTTCGGTCAATCTCTCCGGTGATCTGCAGCGGGTCATGTATATCCGCCTGAGCCCAACCAAGATGAGTGGGCTCGGGGTTGCGGTCAATGATGTGCTCGATGCCCTGGATCGGGAGAATGTCGAATTACCGGGTGGCGAGATCCGCAATCAGAGCATGGTCTTTCCGGTCCAGTTACAGCGTGAGTTTCACGACGCGGCCAGTTTCCGGCGTCTGCCGATCGTGACCCAGAGCGGTGGTCAGACGATCTATCTGGGGGATGTGGCCGATGTCGAAGTGGGAGCCAAGAATGAGCTGAGTGCCTACCAGCGCAATGGTCAGGTCAGCATTGGCATCGGCATCATTCCACAATCAACCGCCAATCCGCTGGAGATGGCCGATAGCGTGATCCGCGAAGTTGACCGTCTGCAGCGCTTCTTGCCTGCGGGAGCGGAGCTTGTCGTCGATTACAACAGTACCCTGTTTATCCGCCAGGCCATCGATGAGGTCTATACGACGCTGGCGATCGCCGCCGCGCTGGTCATCGGCGTGCTCTATCTGTTCATCGGCCAATGGCGGGCGACGCTGATCCCGGCCGTCACGGTGCCGGTCTCCTTGATCGCCGCCTGCATCGGCGCCTGGTATTTCGGCTTCTCGATCAATCTCATTACCCTGCTGGCGTTGATCCTGGCGATCGGGCTGGTGGTCGATGATGCCATCGTGGTCGTCGAAAACATTCACCACCACCTGGCACAGGGGCAACCGCCGCTGCTGGCGGCCTGGCATGGCTCGCGGGAGGTCGGTTTTGCGGTTCTGGCCACCACGGCCGTGCTGGTGATGGTCTTCTTACCGATTGCCTTCATGCAGGGGATGATTGGGCGTCTGTTCACCGAGTTTGCCCTGTTTCTGGCGCTGGCAGTCAGCTTCTCGGCACTGGTAGCGCTGACCCTGTCACCGGCGATGGCCGCACGGTTATTGCGTGCTCACGATCGCAGCAATGGTCTGACCCAGAGGTTGGAGTTGGGCATGGGGTGGTTGGAGAGTCGCTATCGTCAGGCTCTGCGGCTTTTGCTGCGGCGCGCCTGGTTGGCTCCTTGTGTCATGGCCGTGGTGTTGCTGGCGATTGGCGCCCTGTACTTGCGAGTTCCGAGCAATCTGGCTCCGGTCGAAGATCGGGGCGTCATCTACGTGATGGTCAAAGGGGCTGAGGGAACCAGCATCGAGCGGATGAAACGCAACATGCAGCAGGTGGAGTCACGACTGCTGCCGCTGGTGGGCAAGGGGGTGATCAGCGCCATCAGCTTCAGCACGCCGGCGTTTGGTGGCAGCAGCGATCAGACCGGGATGGTGACCATCCAACTAACGGATTGGGCCCAGCGCGATGAGACGGCGCAACAACTGCTTAAACGGCTGCCGACCCTGTTGCATGGCATCCCCGATATCTCGTTGCGGCCGTTTCAGCCCGGATTCCGGGGGCGTTCTCAGGCTCCGGTCCAGTTTGTGCTGCAAGGCAGTGAGTATGCCGAGTTGAACCACTGGGCTCAGGCGTTGAAACAGGCGGTGGCCCATTCCGGCGTCGTCGAGAATCCGGATCTGGATTACACCGAACAGACGCCGGAGCTGCGAGTCCGGGTTGACGGTGAGCGGGCGGCCGAGCTGGGAGTTTCGCAAAAGGATATTGGTCAGGCGTTGCAAACTCTGCTGGGTGGCAGCAGCAAGACCAGCTTCACCGATCGCGGCGAGGAGTACGATGTCTACGTTCGGGCCGATCAGCAGAAGTTCATCAACGGCAACGATCTAAGTCATCTCTATCTGCGGACATCCCATGGCGACATGGTCTCGCTGGCCAGCCTGGCCCATTTCGAGGTGATTGCCACGGCGCAGCGACTTGGCCATTACCAGCGCCAAAAGTCGATTACGCTCAATGGCTATCTGCCGACGGGCGCAACCCAGGGGGCCGCTCTGGCCTGGATGGATGGCTGGGCCGAGCAGCACCTACCGGCCGGTATCACGGTGGATTATGCCGGGGAGTCGAAGGATTTCCGCGATTCTCAGGGGGATGTGCTGGCGGTGTTTGCGTTGGCGGTGCTGGTGGCATTCCTGGTGATGGCGGCCCAGTTCGAGAGTTTTCTCAATCCCTTGGTGGTGATGTTTACCGTGCCTCTGGGCATCCTGGGGGGGCTGTTGGGGCTCTGGTTGCTGGGGTTGAGCCTGGATCTCTATGGACAGATCGGCATGTTGCTGCTGATCGGCATGGTGACGAAAAATGGCATCTTGATCGTCGAATTTGCCAACCAGCTACGCAGCCGGGGACGCGAGTTTGAGAGTGCCATCATCGAGGCGGCGGTGCGGCGTCTGCGCCCGATCCTGATGACTTCGGCGACCGCCATTATAGCGGCCATTCCGCTGATGCTCTCCCGGGGGGCCGGCTATGAAAGCCGGGTGGCTGTCGGAACCGTGGTCTTCTTCGGCATGTTGCTGGCGACCCTGGTGACGTTATTCATGGTGCCAGCCTGGTATCGCCTGGTGGCTCGTCACACGCGCTCGCCGGAATCGGAGAGCCAGCGTCTGAGCCAAGCCCTGGCGGAGGAGAGGGCGGAGGTCGATGCCCGATGAGGAACTCTCGCCGCCACACGTGAGTTGAGTGGCGGCGAGCCGAGCGTTTACTGGTGGCTCAGTGCGTCTCCGGGGCTATCTCGGACTCCAGAGCTTTCAGCTCAGGCAGTTCACGCATGGCGCGGCTCTGCGTCACCTGATGGACGCCGTGGAATACCGGATCCTGGGCGACCTCCTTGATGCCATTGATGCAGAATTGGGCGCCCATGCAGATCAGCAAGAACCCCATGATGCGGGTCATCGCATCGATTCCGGAGGCCCCCAGCAGCTTGCAGACCGGCTCTGCCAGTTTCAGTACCCCCCAGCTCAATACGCTGATCAGCACAAAGGCGGTGACCACGGCACTGTAGATGAGCAGTCGTGACTTATCTGCGGGCAGCTCGGCAATCTGCGCCGCCCCGCTGATCACCAGCGCCATGGTTCCTGGGCCGCACAAGCTGGGCATGGTCAGGGGCACGAAGGCAATATTCTGGTTGGGGTCGACGGTTTGTGTGGTGCCGGGGGACGGGAACAGCATGCGAAAGCCGATGACGCCGATGATGAGTCCGCCAGCCAGACGCAGCCCCGGGATGGAGATGCCAAACAGATCGAGGATCGATGAGCCGATGAAGAAGCTGATGCACAGGGTGCAGAACAGGTAGACAGTGGCCAAGTTGACCTGCCGACGCACATGCTCGCGCGACATCCCCTTGCTAAGCCCGAGTAGCAGGGTTGCCGTGGTGGGGGGGTTGACCATCGGCAGCAGCCCCAGTACGCAGAGCAAAACGATCTGAAAAAACATAAAGACTCCAAGTTGGTGGATGGCTGAACGCCAAACTGTGCCGCCAGTTATAGGGGGGATGTGGGAGCTGCGCAATCATGGCATGTGGTTTTTGTCGGCTGGTTCAGATGGTATTCAGTAGCCGATGATTCGCTAACTAGCGATTGCAAATAGCCGATTACCCATCACTGTGGCTTAGGTGGCGCTAAGCTGCCCCTCTGCGCCAGGGATGGCGCGGCGGAGCCCCCATGGATGTGTCGCTGTAGCATGAATAGAAGCGGGTATTTTGGGGTTCGAGACTGTGCCTACTTTCGGGTACACTGGCGCGGTTTATCAGCCACCGGCGGTGGCTTCTGGTTTCAGCCGTGAGGTCCGTGTGGCGTAATGATCCTGCTCATCGATAACTATGACTCCTTCACCTACAACCTGGTGCAGTACTTTGGCGCGCTGGGGCAGGAGGTGGTGGTGCGACGCCATGATGCGATCACCCTCGACGAGATCTCGATCCTGGCTCCGGATCATCTGGTGATATCCCCCGGCCCTTGCACCCCGGATGATGCCGGTATCTCGCTGGCGGCGATTCGTCACTGCGCGGGGCGCTTGCCGATCCTCGGCGTCTGCTTGGGCCATCAGGCGATTGCTCAGGTTTTTGGTGCCCGTGTGGTGCGCGCCGCCCAGGTCATGCATGGCAAGATCTCGCAAATCGGCCATCAGGGCCAGGGTTTGTTTGCCGGGCTCAAGCAGCCGCTGACGGTTACCCGCTATCATTCACTGATTGTCGAGGCCGATTCTCTGCCCGCCGAACTGGAGGTCACCGCCTGGACACTCCCGGAACAGCCGCAGCAGAAGCCGGAGATCATGGGGTTGCGCCATCGCCACCTGCCGATCGTCGGCGTGCAGTTTCACCCGGAGAGCATTCTCAGCGAACAGGGGATGGAGCTGTTGGCCAATTTTATTGCCATGAGATCGGCGAGTCAGCCGATACGCATGGGTTAGGAACCGTCTTGCCCCCGAGTGTGTGGTGGCAAGTCTGCGAATATGGACCGATCCAGCCATGACTGGGTCATTCAGGAGGAGTCATGACAGAACTACAACTAGCGATGCCGGATGACTGGCATCTACACCTGCGCGACGGCGCACTGCTCAACGAGACGGTACCGGCCACGGCGCGCGCCTTTGCCCGGGCCATCGTCATGCCCAATCTGGTGCCACCGGTGCTGGATGCCGAGGTGGCCATGGCTTACCGCCAGCGCATCGAGGCGGCGCGTCCGGCAGGCAGTTCATTCACCCCGTTGATGACCCTCTACCTGACCGACCACACCACAGCCGAGATGATCCGAGCCGCTCATGCGGCCGGGGTGGTCGCGGTCAAGCTCTATCCGGCGGGCGCTACCACGCACTCGGATCTGGCCGTGACCAGTCTGGATCGGCTCGAGTCGGTGTTTGAGGCCTTGGCCGAGCTGGAGATGCCTCTGCTGATCCATGGCGAAGTCACCGATGAACAGGTCGATATCTTCGATCGGGAACGGGTCTTTATCGAGCGTCATCTGGTCCCTTTGGTCAGCCGCTTTCCGCGCCTCAAGGTGGTGATGGAGCATATCACCACGGCCCAGGCGGCGGAGTTCGTGCTGGCAGCCTCTGACCGGGTGGCGGCAACCATAACGCCACAACATCTGCTGATGAACCGTAACCATCTGCTGGTGGGTGGCATCCGTCCACATAACTACTGTCTGCCGGTGCTCAAGCGCCGTCGTCATCAGGAGGCGTTGCAGCAGGTCGCGATCAGCGGCAACCCGAAGTTTTTCCTCGGTACCGATTCAGCCCCCCATCTGCAGGGCCGTAAAGAGAGCCCGTGCGGCTGTGCTGGCTGTTACAGTGCGCCAGCGGCGCTGGAGTTGTATGCCGAGATTTTCGAACAGCTCGGTGCTCTGGATAAGCTGGAAGCCTTTGCCAGCCACTTTGGCGCCGATTTCTACGGCCTGCCGCGCAATCGTGGCAGCGTGACGCTCACCCGTGAGCCCTGGCAGGTGCCGGAACGAGTGCAACTGGCCGACGGTCAGCTGCTGGTGCCCTACTGGGCTGGCCAGATGCTCAACTGGCGTCTGACGACCCGCACCGAGTAGTCATCCCCCACGCCGCAGCCCGCCAGGCTGCGGCGTTTTTCAATCACTCTATCTCTTTGTGCTCGCCACTAGTCATGCGGCTGGCATGTCGTCAGCCAAGTTTCTCATGTGAAATATTCAAACTACCAAGTTGCAGCACTGCAACCTTAGTTGATTTGTGTAATGCTATGTATACATGGTAAACGGAGGTGGGTATGAGTGTGATGTCATTGCGTCTTGCTGACGATGTAGAGCAGCAATTAGTTAGTCTGGCAAAAGCAACCGGAAGGACGAAATCTTGGTTGGCCAGTCAGGCTATTCAAGACTTTGTGGCGCGTGAAGCGTGGCAGGTTTCCGAGATAGAGCTGGCTATCCGCGAGGCGGATGCGGGTGATTTTGTCCCTGCCGATGAAATGGCGGAAAAGTTCAAAGCGTGGGGTGTCAATGCGGGTTGAATGGCTGAAAACAGCGGCTAAAAACTTGGAAGATGCCTATGAGTTCTTAGCCAAGGAAAATCCCGTTGTCGCCGGTGAATTCATTAATGAGGTCTATCGACTCACGCAGTTGTTGCTCGATTCTCCAGCGCTGGGGCGGCCTGGGCGCGTACCTGGAACGAAAGAGCTGGTGTTGCCTAACTATCCATATCTGATCCCCTATCGGATCCGTGGTAACCAAGTGCAAATATTGCGGGTGTTTCACACAAGGCAAGCATCACCCAAACATTGGTGATCCACTGTAACCATCTGCTGGTGGGCGGCGCCCACCCCCGAGCCCC
>JAYRLO010000022.1:0-8065 GCA_041905215.1 Aeromonadaceae bacterium | reverse complement strand
GTATACCCCCTCCGCACGATTACGCCTCGCTAATTGAACCGACCCGCGTGACGTTCGAGCAAATATCCTTTGGCAGATGCCGCGGCCCTAAACTGGTGGCGGAAATGTTATCCGGCCCATGATTTTGCGAATGCAGATCTGGTTAACACCAAAGAGTAAACATAATATTTCTTTTAAGAATCAATAGGTTTGTTTCATCTGATTCACAGCTGCCTTTTTCTTGGGTGGTTAACTGGTGGCACATCAGCAGAGCGTCAATGGTCTGGCGACCGATGTGGTATCTGAGTTGGCAACTGAGCTGGCATGGGAGCCCTCGGTGATGATCTAGCGGATTGTCGGTATCAAGCGCACGACCCTACAGTGGAGAGTCAAAATGACGGATGCCAACAACTGGCACGATCCCCGTTTGGCTCAGGCGGGGCCTGTAACGAAGAGTGGAGACAAGGATGTACGAGTTAGTGTGGAGTCTTGTTCTGATGCTGCTTTTGAATCCCATACTGCAGCACACGCTGGGGCCTATTCTGGTCTGGCGTCGCATACGTAGACCTGGGAAAGTGGAGTTTCTCGCCGAGGATGACCATGAATTCCTGCAACTGCGGCAACCGGACTTTCATCGCCGTGATGCCGAGTTGCAGCAAAGCGGCTTTGTCCCGCTTGTTGCGTCCAGGATGCGCAACGACAACAGTGAATGCTTCTTCCGTTTGTATTGGCACGCTGACACCCATCTGACGGCTACGCTGGCCGAATGCTACGCTGCCAAAAACATCCGGACCTTTCTTGAGCTGAGCCAGAGTTATCCTGATGGCCGTCGGTTATCACTACATGATTCACCAGTCGGCAATCTTTACCCTCCCGTGCCTCAGCACGCGCGATTCTGGCTCGCCGATCCGCATCCATTATCAACCTGGATGGCCTTGGTTGCACAGATACAAGGACGCCAATTCCCAGGTGTCATCCCCTGTGGCGACGCCATGCTCCAGCCGCTGGCAGCGCTGACGGATTCGACTCAACGCGATGTCGAGGAGGCGATCGAGCAGGGGTTACTCCACCCTGATAGCGATGCTCAAGGGCGGCATGCGATGACGCTTAAAGGAGCCTTTGTGTTATCCAGTCGCATCGCCAAGCCGGGTTGCTGGTTGGTTCGCGCCCGAGCTCGGCGCCGCACCCAAGCCTGGCTTGCCCGTTTGGATAGCCAAACCTGACTATGCACCATCGACTAGGTGGCGCACGTAGACTCTCCATCGATCCTCTACCACCTGATCGTGTTGCCACTACTAATTAGTTGCGGTGCGCAATTTTTTTCCCGAAGTGCTGGTGCACCCCGGAAAAAGTGATGTATTATGCAAAAACAATGATTAATTTCTCACTTGCAAGAGGCAGGAAGGAGAGCAGATGGAACAGGTGACTCGGGCTTGGTTTGATGAGGTGCTGGTGCCTACCTACGCGCCGGCGCAGTTTGTGCCGGTTCGGGGGCTGGGATCCCGGTTATGGGATCAACAGGATCGTGAATATATCGATCTGGCGGGTGGGATCGCCGTCAATGGCTTGGGTCATTGTCATCCGGCTCTGGTCAAGACGCTGATCGACCAGGGGCAGAAGCTATGGCATGTCAGCAACTGGATGACCAATGAACCCGTGCTGCGCCTGGCGCGCAAGATGGTGGATGCAACCTTCGCCGATCGGGTCTTCTTCTGCAACTCAGGAGCCGAGGCCAACGAAGCGGCCTTCAAGCTGGCGCGTCGCTATGCCCACGATCACTACGGCAGCCAGAAGGATCAAATCATCGCGTTCCATCAAGGCTTCCATGGTCGCACCCTGTTTACCGTCAGCGTCGGCGGCCAGGCTAGCTACTCCGATGGGTTCGGTCCGAAACCCGGACAGATCGACCATGTTCCGTACAACGATCTGGCGGCGTTGGAGGCTCTCATCTCCGACAAGACCTGTGCCGTGGTCATGGAGCCGTTGCAGGGCGAAGGGGGGGTTCTGCCCGCCGATCCGGCCTTTGCCAAGGCGGTGCGCGAGCTGTGCGATGCCCACAACGCATTGTTGATTTTCGACGAGGTGCAGACCGGGATGGGGCGTACCGGCTCGCTGTTTGCCTACATGCAGCTGGGAGTCATACCGGATATTCTGACCAGCGCCAAGGCGTTGGGCGGCGGCTTCCCGATCGGTGCCTTGCTGACCACCGAGGCGATTGCCCAGGTGTTCAAGCCGGGCGTGCATGGCACTACCTTTGGTGGCAACCCGCTGGCGTGTGCCGTCGCCGAGACCGCCTTCGATCTCATCAAGGATCCGGCGCTGCTGGCCGGGGTCAAGGAGCGCGAGGGTTGGTTCCGCGAGGCATTGGCGACCATCAATGAGCAGTACCACTGCTTCAGCGAGGTGCGGGGGCAGGGGCTGCTGATCGGCGCCGTGCTGAGTGAGGGCTATCAGGGCAAGGCCAAGGCATTCGTCGATGCCGGGATCGCCGAAGGGGTGCTGGTGCTGGTCGCTGGCGGCAACGTGGTGCGGTTTACACCGGCGCTCAACCTCAGCCGTGAGGAGTTTGATCTGGGCATGCAGCGTTTTGCCCGGGCCGTGGCGCAGGTCGTCGGCGGCTGATCGTTCCCCACTCAGAGTGCGAATCGCGAAGGGCCGCCAGGATTAGATCCGGCGGCCCTTTTGCATGGCTCTGTCCCTGTTACCTGTTGGGAATCTCTACTACATCGACAAGGTGGCGCACGCTGACACGCCGTGAACCCATCCATGGGGGCTCCGCCGCGCCATCCCTGGCGCAGAGGGTCAGCTTAGCGCTACCTAAGTCGCTGCGATGAGTCGGAACCGCTCGTTAGATGGATGGAGTCTGGACGAAAAGCAGACCGTTGGCGGCAGGGATGCCGCCATCGAGACTACAAGGAGGTATTCACGACGTGTCTGCGTTCGTCCTGACTCCAGGCCAACATCGGATGGCCTATCAACGCATAACTGGGACATAGCCTTTTGCATCACTCCGTCAGCGGGAAGGCGCGGCATCGTCGCTTGCCAGTAGATCCCGCAGCAGGGTCAGGGCTCGGCTGAGTTGCTCGCGGCTCTCGGTGGCCATCAGCCCAAGGCGCACCGCGGCCGGGCAATGCTGACCATCCGGGGCAAAGTAGCGTGCCGAAGAGATCAGGACTCCGGCCTGCTCGGCGCGCAGGGCCAGCGCATCGGCCGCCCCCCCCGGCGGGAGTCGTAGCCAGCCGTGCAGACCGCGTAACTGATGCTGGTAACGGCTGCCGAGCAGGTGATAGGCCAACTGCTGGCGAGCCTGGGACTCCTGCAACTGCGCCAGACAGATCTGCTCGGCATCCCCGCTGAGAATCAGCTGGCTGGCCAGCTCCAGTCCCAGAGGCGAGGGCATCCAGATCTGGGTGCGGATCGCCCGCTGCACCGCCTCGGCCGCCGTAGGGGGGAGGCAGATCCAGCCACAGCGCAATCCGGGCAGCAGACACTTGGAGAGGCTGTTGAGCGACAGGGTGCAATCGGGGGCCAATTGATAGAGGGATGGCAGTTGTCCCCGCACGGTAAAGCCGTAGATGTCATCATCGATCAGGGTCAGTTTATGGCGACGAGCCACGGCGATAAGCGCCTGGCGCCGCCGCAGCGGCATGATGGCCGTCGTCGGGTTTTGCTGACTGGCGGTGACAAACAGCAGGCGCAATGGCAGCTGGCGACAGTACTCATCCACGGCCTCGGGTAGCAGACCGAGTTCATCCATCGGAAACCCTTGCAAGGTGCGGCCCAGACTCTGACACAAGGCGATGAGACCGGGGTAGCAGAGGTTTTCCGCCCCGATGGTCTCACCGGCTGAGGTCAGGCCGAGCAGGATCGCCTGCAAGCCATGCTGAGCGCCGTGGACGGGCAACAGGGTGTGCCCCGCGGCCAGCGGGTTGCCCAACCAGTTCAGCCAGCCATCTATGGCTTGCCGCTGGTGGGGGAGTAGCGCCTGGGCCGGATATCCCAACTGCTGGGCGGTGAGTTGCTGGGCCAGGCGGGGCAAGGCGCGTTGCAGGGCGGGTTCGGCCAGGGTCAGGAGTGGCTGTATGATGCTCAAGTTCAGCGGTTTTTCGGCGTGCGGACTGCGGATGACCCGCTCCAGCGCCAACTGACCACAGACAAAGGTGCCCTGGCCTGTCTGGCTGTGCAGCAACCCCAACTGCTCGGCGGCTCGATAGGCGCGGGCGACCGTGGTTGGATTGACCGCCAACTGTTGAGCCAACTGCCGGATGGCGGGCAGCCGCTCGCCGGCACGCAGACGACCGCTTTGGATATCCTGCTGCAATGCTGCGACCAGAGCCTGATAGCCTGGTCGGTCAACGTCTTGCGGTCGCCAGCTTGTCATACAATTCTCCTTTTTGTATGACGCATATTGTGCGCCAAATCTGCCCTGTTGTCTTGAGCCGACCGATGGGGCTCCCTACTCTGGTAGCCAGTGACGCAGCGTTTTGCCGCGTGCCGAACCGGGAGGGAGTTGGTGATGAAATTGGCATTTATCGGTCTGGGTGTCATGGGGTATCCGATGGCGGGTCATTTGCAGCGGGCGGGTCATCAGGTCTGTGTCTATAACCGCACGACGGCCAAGGCCGAGCGCTGGGTGGCCGAGTTTGGTGGCGAGCTGGCTCTGACTCCGGCCGAAGCCGCCCACGATGCGGAGCTGGTGATGCTGTGTGTCGGCAATGACGACGACGTGCGCTCCGTGGTTGATGGCGATCTCGGGGTATGGGTGGGGATGCGTCCAGGCACTATCTTGATCGATCACACCACCACATCGGCAACATTGGTCGAAGAGCTGGCGGCGCGCAGCGCGGAGCGCGGTATCCATTTTCTCGATGCGCCCGTTTCTGGCGGGCAGGCAGGAGCCGAGCAGGGGCGATTGACCATCATGGTCGGCGGTGATCCGCTGGATCTGATGGCGGCTGAACCCGTCATGGCCGCCTATGGCCAACGGATCACCCATGTCGGCGGCCATGGTGCCGGGCAACGCTGCAAGATGGTCAACCAGATCTGCATTGCCGGTATTTTGCAGGGCATCTCGGAAGGGCTGACCCTGGCCAAAGCCAGTGGCCTGGATATTGCCACCGTCGCCAAGGTGTTGGGTGGCGGCGCGGCACAATCCTGGCAACTGGATAACCGGGCCCAGACCATGGCGGCTGGTGAGTTCAACTTCGGCTTTGCCATCGAATGGATGCACAAGGATCTGGGCTTTTGCCTGGCGGAAGCCGCGCGCCTCGGGCTGGAGCTACCGATGAGCCGCGATGTGGATGCTCGCTATCAGGCGTTGATCGCCCGAGGGCTGGGGCGTTGCGACACCTCGGTGCTGATCCGCCAATTTGATACCCCTTGAGTTAACTCGCTGTTCCGAATAGCCGATCACCCATCACAGAGGCAGGGTGGCGCCAAGCTGACCCTCTGCGCCAGGGATGGCGCGGCGGAGCCCCCATGGATGGGTTTACGGCGCGTCAGCGTGTGCTACCTTGTCGCTGTAGCATAATTAGGAGCGGGTAGTTAGCCAACCCCCTCGGTTATCTGTGACTGAGGGGACATTTTTAGACTGAACATTCTAATTTGCTTGCCTCTGGCGAATAAGTGGCCATATTCTTGCCCCGGTTGAGTTTTGCCTGTTCCGGAGGTGTTTATGTCTGCCGAGCCTGTACGTGCGGTGCTGTTCGATGCGTATGGCACCCTGTGTCATATTGCGAGCCAACGTCGGCCCTATCAGCAACTCGCCAAGCGAGTGACCAACCGGGTACTGTTTACCAAGGCGGTGATGACTCAGCCGCTGAGTCTGCGGCAGGCGGCGCATCGGGCCGTAGCCTCTGTGGGGGAGAGTGTGCTCTCTCAATTGGAAACTGATTTGCAGGAGGAGCTTGCGAGTATCCAACTGTTTCCCGAAGTTGAGGAGGTACTCGAGACCCTGAAGTCTCGTGGCTATCGCCTGGGGATCATCGCAAATCTGGCACAACCCTATGCCGAACCACTCAAGGCGCTATTGCCCTTCGGGTTGGATCTCTATGCCTGGTCTTTTGAGCAAGGGCACCCGAAGCCGCATCCGGCGCTGTATCGTTGGGCTTGCAGCGGATTGGGCACGCAGGCCATTCAGACGCTGATGGTGGGGGCCACCCGGGTACTCGATTACCGGGGAGCAAAAGCCAATGGCCTGCAGGCCTGCTGGTTGCGGCGCAATGCCAGTCTACCCAGCAGTGAACCACAGACGTTGACGGATTTGCGTTCTCTACTGACCCGATTGCCAGCCATGGAAACCAGCGCTGTTTTTGGATAACCGCTTTGGGTCACCACGGTGACGTTCTTTGCCAGAAAAAACAGAGCCCGCATCAGCGGGCTCTGTCGTTTTGGGTGGGATCTGGCTTAACGAGTGCCAAATACCACTATGGTCTTGCCGTGAGCGGAGATCAGATTCTGATCTTCGAGCATCTTCAGGATGCGACCAACAGTTTCACGGGAGCAGCCGACAATCTGACCGATCTCCTGACGGGTGATCTTGATCTGCATGCCATCCGGATGGGTCATCGCATCGGGCTGGTGAGCCAAGTTCAGCAGGGTTTGGGCGATACGGCCGGTGACGTCGAGGAAGGCCAGGTTGCCAACCTTCTGGCTGGTGGTCTGCAGACGACGAGCCATCTGGGAAGAGAGACGCACCAGGATCTCCGGATTGACCTGGATCAGCTGGCGGAATTTCTTATAGGAGATCTCGGCCACTTCACAGGGGCTCTTGGCGCGAACCCAAGCGGTACGGGTCGGATTCTCACCCTCTTCAAACAAGCCCAGTTCACCGATGAAGTCACCTTGATTCAGGTAGGAGAGGATCATCTCCTTGCCTTCTTCATCCTTAATCAAGACGGCCACTGAACCCTTGACGATGAAGTAAAGGGTCTCAGCCTTCTCACCGGCGTGGATCAGGGTGCTCTTGGCTGGGTACTTGTGAATGTGGCAATGAGACAGGAACCATTCCTGGGTCGGATCTGTTTGCGGTTTGCCAATAACCATTGTTAGTCCTCTTGGTTACACATACCCAGTCTGTATGACTCTGGGTTTTATCTTTAGGATCGGTGGCCTAGCATACGGGGCACCAGCCCCAAATGGCAAGATTACCTTGCCCTGTCCACGGGTATTCCGATGGTTGCCGCTATGGCCACTCGATACATCCCTGTCGTCGACGAGCGGCTGTTGCTGATGAACCTGGCCGATGTCAACGCCGGGGCTGGATTGGAATCCAGCCCTAGGTATGCCAGTCATCATACGCATGGCTTGTGGGAAACCAAAAGGGTATGCCAGACTCCGGCAGTTTCTCGCAATGAGGTTGTGATCCTGATCACTGGCGTTGTTCGCCAAATGAGCAGATATGGTCTACCTGCTGCAGATGGAACCGCACACACCGCTGTCAAACCTCGATGTTACTCGTCGCTTGAGGAGCCGAGCAGCTCCTGGCGGGGCATGATGTTGATCGTTTCGTGCAGTTCGCTAAAGACGATCACCGCCTCCCCGCGCTGGAGCTGTTGCAGCACGGTCGCGACCTTGTCGGCCAGGGATACCTCTTCGAGGCCATAGTCAGTCCCCTCACGCAGCACGAAATGTTCAATCAGGTTGTTGAGCGTTTCGCTCTCAATGTCTTGCCACGGGATCAGCATAGCTTTGGATCTCTACGTCTAAGGGTTACAAAAAGTGCTGGGATGGCCCTGTATTTTCCAGCAGTTGCCGCAGCGTCAGCAGGGCCTGCTCCAGAGCCTGGTCATCCAGCGGATGGCTGATGGAGAGGCGAACCGCCTGGGGCGATGGAAAATGGCCGGCGGCAAAGAGTTCGGCTCCGGCAATGGAGACTCCGGCCGCTTCGCAGGCCTGGATGAACGCGGCGGAACGCCAGTGTGTGGGAAGTTCGAGCCAGGCGTGCATGCTGCCCTCCTGGTAGTGCAGCGAGAAATGGCCCAGGTGATGGCGCAGCAGGCGAGCTCGTTGTGCCAACTGGCGGCGTTGTTGTTCAAGCAGACGATCGGCATCGCCACCCTGCATCCAGCGGCAGGCCAATTCGACC
>JAYRLO010000310.1:0-3217 GCA_041905215.1 Aeromonadaceae bacterium | reverse complement strand
GATCTGGCCATGCACCTCGACGATGGCATCGTCCGGCAGCCCCTGTACCAGGCCGCGATTGGGCACATTCACCGTGGTGCGGAATGGCTGGTTGGTGAGGAGGGCGCGCGCGTGATCAACAATGAAGTCGCCATGCACCCCGGCACACAGGAAGCTGTCAGCCGCACTGCCGGTTGCGATGCAGCGCCGGCACTCATCGAACACCGCCTTTTCGCGGGTGTCGATCACCCGGTTGGCGCGGGTGTAGTGCGGATCTTCATGTGCCACCATCTCCTCGCCGAAGTAGTAGTACTGCAGATAGGTATTGGCCAGGTACTCCGGGAAGTAGCGCATGCTCTTGCGCAGCCGCTCGAAGGTCGGGATCCAGTCGGCGTTGACGTGCTCGTCCTGGAACAGGGTGAGGGGCCGTTCGGAGAGCAGATGCTCGCGCAGTTGCGGCAGTAAATCCTCGCCCTCTGGGCTCCAGATATGGCGCCACCAGCCGAAGTGGTTGAGGCCGACATACTCAAACGCCAGCTGATCATGCGGGTAACCGAGGGTGGCGGCGACCAGTAGCTCGATGACGATCGGCATGTCGCAGATAAACAGGCTGTGAAGTTCCGGAAAGTGTTTGTGCCAGGCATCAGCGAGAATCGCGGCCGGGTTGGAGTAGTTGAGCACCCAGGCGTCAGGGGCGTAACGGCGGACATCCTCACCAATCGCCAGCATGTCGGGGATTGAGCGCAGGGCAAAGGCGAAACCGCCTGGGCCGCAGGTCTCCTGGCCGACGACGCCATGGCGTAACGGGATTTGCTCGTCCAGTGCGCGCATCGCCAGCCCGCCGGTGCGGATCTGGGCAAACAGGAAATCCATGCCGGTAAAGGCCAGCTGGCGGTCGCCGGTGATCACCAGCTTGACCTCTGGTGCCTTCTCGGCGAGCAGCAGGCGGATAAAACCGCCCATGGTGGCGACGCGTTCGGCATCGTTATCCAGCAGTACCAGGGTATGCAAGGGCAGTACATCGCGAGCGTTGAGGATGGCGTTGACGATCCCCGGGGTGTAGGTGGCGCCGCCGCCGGCGATGGTCAGATGGTAGCGTTTCATCGGGCTTCTCCTGCTGATGAATGAATTCGTTTGCGATGAGATCAGCATGAAGGCCAATAGATGGCTTAACAAATGACCTTTCTCTCGTCATGATTGAGAAAAATTCATGCGTGGGGCCGTTATGTCGTTCAACAGCTATTCCAGTCTGCATATCTTTGCCCAGATTGCCGGCAGCTTGAGTTTCAAGGAGGCGGCTGGCGCCCTGCACCTAACGCAAAGCGCGCTGTCGCACCGTATCCGCAAGCTGGAACAGGAACTCGGCTTCCCGCTGTTTGTCCGCCAGACGCGCAAGATTGCGCTCACCGCCGAGGGCGAGCGGCTGTACCGGCAGGTCAGCCGGCACTTTGCCGCGGTTAGCCACGAGATCGACGACATCCGCCATCAGGCGTTGAGTGGCACGCTGGAGGTCGGCAGCACGCCGACCTTTGCCCAGCACTGGCTGGTTCCGCGCTTGCGCGCGTTCTACCGGCAGCATCCCGAACTGGGGGTGTATCTGCGCTCCAAGGGCAGTCGGGTCGACTTTGCGCTGCATCCGGCCGATATCTGGATCGATTACGGAGATGGTCACTACCCGGGGCTGGAGAGCCAGAAGTTGTTTGATGAGGTGCTGATGCCGGTATGCAGCCCGACCTATGCAGACGAGATGGGGCTGCGCGATGACCCAGCGCGGTTGGCAGCGTGCCTGTTGTTGCACGACATCGAGTCGATTCAGCCGAGCGATCCGCAAAGCGAGTGGCGAGGCTGGCTGACCAGCCACGGGCTGGATGCCGGCCTGTGCCGGCACCACTACAGCTTTACCCATTACGATGCCGCGATCATTGGCGCCTGTAGCGGCCTCGGTGTGGCGATGGGACGCTACCAATTGGCGCGCGAGCTGGTGGCGCGTGGTCAGCTGATCTTCCCGTTCGACCACAGCCATCATCAGGGACTGGGCTATTACCTGGTGACGCGCAAGGATTTTGCCGAACACCCCAAGGTGCGGGCTTTTATGGACTGGCTGCTGTGTGAGGCGGCGAGCCATGGTCGGGTGTCACCGCCGTGTCATCGGCCTGTCATCGAATAGCCACTGGGTTGTCATCCGTATCCCGTATCTTGCCCCCTTCTTTTGGATTGAGGGCAAGGATGAACATGTTACGACTCTCTTCTGTGGGCGCCGCTGTGGCGCTGGCACTGGTTGCCGGTTGTCATAACGGTAGCGATTCGACCTCTACGCCGGCGGTGACCGCCTACCAATACAGCACCAAGGCGGTGTATACCCCGCAGCAGGCGGCCAATACCTATGAGGCGGCGCCAGCCGGGTTTACGCCCGCATTCACCGAGCTGGTGGCCCGTCACGGCTCGCGCTCGCTGTCCAGCCCGAAATATGACGTGCTGACCAAGCAGGTGTGGGAGCAGGCCACCAGCGAAGGGGCGCTGACCGAACTTGGCCAGACGCTCGGGCACAAGGTCGATCTGGTGACCGCTGCCAATGAAAAGCTGGGTTATGGCCTGCTTAGCGCGCTGGGCCAGGAGGAGCATGCCAATCTGGCCAGTCGGCTGGCTGACCGCCTGCCGACCCTGCTTGAGGACAGCGCCAGCCACTGCATCCAGGTCGAAACCTCGGGTAAGGATCGCGCCAACGAGAGCGCTTACTACTTTATGCAGAGCCTGAAGAACAAGGTCAACTATGTCGCCGACAGCGAAAGCTGCTATGTCGCGCAGGATGACCCGTCGGTGATCGCCAAGGCGCTGGCCAACAAGTATGAGCTCTATTTCCACAAGACCGAGCCCAAGGGCGACTACGCCAAATATCTGCCGGCCTATGAGGCCTATCAGACCTTTGTCGGCGATGAGGACAACGGTGTGGCGGCGGCGCCAGAGTTGACTGCCGCGCTGGAGGGGCTCAAGGCCCTGCCGAATAGCAAAGTGATGGCGCGCCAGATGCTGGAACGTCTGTATAGCAAAGCCTTTGTTGATCGACTGGCCAGTGGCAGTTATGAGTTTGTCGCGGTCAATCCGGTGGATGGTGGCAAGACCTATGTGCGTGATGAGGTGGATGCGGCGCTGATGCTGTACAACCTGTTTATCATTGGCCCAGGGATGGTGCGCGAAGCCGAGGCTGAAGGCGAAGCCTGGCAGTTGGAGCAGTACCTGA
>JAYRLO010000021.1:0-18321 GCA_041905215.1 Aeromonadaceae bacterium | reverse complement strand
TGGTGCAACATCTGATCGTCATGCAGCCAATCACCGCTCGCGGCTTGAAGAGCCTGTTGAACATGTTCGTACACCAGGCGGTGGGGTGTACTGATATCACGGAAGCTGGTTTGCGTACCAAAGATCGCGGCACCCTCACCGTTATGGTACCACTGACCCAGGCGACACTCGGTGTGGGATATGTTGGCTACCTGAGGGACCGAATCGTCCGCGTTGGACTCGATACGCTGGTAGCCCCCCTGCATATAGATGACGTGATCCAGCTTAACCAGGGAGGCGAACGCCAAATCTTTGGTGTAGCCCAAGCTGTTGATGTTGAGCTGGGCACCCTGGGCTACCTGTTCGAACGATTGCTGGAATCCGGCCACATTGTCACTGATGTGCTGACTGCGCTCGCCAAGCGACAGGACGCTGCTGACTATGGTTTCAATCTTCTCGGTCAGGGCGTGTACCACAGTCTTGATTTCGTTGGTGGATTGCCGAGTTCTTTCGGCCAGGGCACGCACCTCGTCAGCGACCACGGCGAACCCGCGACCGACCTCACCGGCTCGCGCTGCTTCAATCGCTGCGTTCAGGGCCAGTAGATTGGTCTGCTCGGTCAAGCCGTTGATGATATTGACAGTCTCACTGATGCGGGCACTCTCTTGTGCCAACTCTCGGGCCAACCCACCGGTGTCCTGCATGGTGCGATTAATACCCACCAGGTCACTGCCCAGCGTCTGGGCTGATGCCAGGCTCGTTTCCGAATCGAGCAACATCGCCTGAGCCTTGCTCATCATCTCATCCATGGTTTGACTGAGGCTTAGCAGATCGTCTTGGTTGCCTCCCAGATGCTTTCGCAAGCTGAGCCCATTAGCGGTGTGCAGCTTATTCAATAAACTGGCCTGACGTGACAGCTCGGTCGCCTCCTGAATGGCAGTCAGTGATAGATTGATGTTATCCGCCAGCTTGGCAAATTCTCCGGGAAGCCCCTGTTTGAACGCCCGGCGATAGTAGCGGCCCTCGGCGGCGTGTTCGAAGCAGGAGACCATATCCTTGAGGTTGGCCTCTAGAATGTCGAGCAAGGTGTTGAGATTCCAGGCAATCTTGCCCAATTCGCCGAGCCCCTGTGTCTGGTTGACGCGCACATGGGTTTCCCCCTGACCCGCTTTAATCAACACTGTGTTGATTTGATTTAGCACCCGCAGCAGCCGATTTTGTTCGCGCAGGGCCAGGAAGACAAAAAGGAGGGTTAGCAGTGGAATGCCGGTATTGAAGAGGGTAAACCCCATGGCATACATGGAATTAGCTGCCAGCAGAAAAACAGCGGTAGTAAAAAGGGCGCAGATCAGCTGAAACTTCTGACTGATAAACAAGGTTTTCTGACTGGAGTGACTGGTCTTGGACAGGATGCTCATGGCCTCGGCTCCTCTTTCGTCGTTTCAACCAGATTTAAAATAAAGCGCTCATAATCCATGCCTTGCTCGGCTAACCGTGCCAGCAACCAGTGCCAGGATGTTTGCGGATCATGACTCCGACTTGTTTTTTCCAGATCGATCATTTGGCGATAGACGGGGATAATGCTGTCAATGAGCTTCCGGGATGGGCTTCGTCGCACCGAAAAGTAGCCAACACATTGTTTACCCACAAAATCTGGTCGGACATTGGCCAGAACCCAATAATAATCACCGTTGGCCGTCATGTTTTTTACCAAGCCAAAAAATTCGTGCCCCTGTTTTAACGTATCCCACAGCCCCCAAAACACGCCGCGCGGCATGTCCGGGTGGCGGATAATATTGTGGGGCTGGCCGAGCAGAGCCTCTTCCGGGTAATCACATATCCTCATGAATACTTTGTTGGCATAGGTGATTCGCCCACTGGGGTCGGTTTTGGAAATGATCAGCTCGTCATAACCCAATTTGATCTCATTTTGGGTGGGAGGGATGCTTGGTCTCATGGCTTGTACCCAGGCTGACAACTTCACTTGATACTAGAAGCCGGAATTCGAAGATTCAAACCTTTCACGAAAGGAGCGCTATACACCTCAGTGAGCCAGATGGCCTTGCTCACCCTGGCTGTTAATTGCCTCTAAAATTTCGACACTGGCGGTTTGTCCGGCTACCAGATAAACCTCTGCAGGCAAGGGTGCCAGCTCGATACGCACCGGGATCCGTTGGGCCAGTCGAACCCATTGGAACGTCGGGTTGACGTTGGCCAATAGCCCCGAGCTTCCCGACAACTCGCGATCCTGGATGCCTCGGGCAATGCTGGCCACTTTTCCAGACAGTGGCGTGGGCTCGCCCATCAGTTCAATACGCACCTGGGCTCCCGGCTGGATCCGGGAAAGACGTGTCTCTTCGAAGTAACCGACCACGTAGAATCCATCCGCATGCACCAGTGCCATCACTGCGGTACCGGCATGCAGGTAGGCCCCCACATGCAGATCCAGATTGGTAACATAACCTTCGCATGGTGCGCGTACCTCGGTGCGATCCAGCTCCAGCCGAGCTTGGGCCAGCTGAACCTGGGCCTGCTGATAATTGGCACTGGCCACATCGGCATCGGCGAGGGCCTGCTCTTTGGCGGCTTGGGAGAGGGCACTTTGCAGTCGGTTAGCTCGGGAGGCATCCCGCTGCTTTTGCACCATCAGTAGACGGCTACTCTCCAGGTTGGCTTTGGCCACCTCTACCGCCAGCACATAGCGGGCTGGATCGATGCGAAACAGCAACTCTCCCCGTTGCACATGCTGGTTATCCTGCACCCGCACCTCGCTGATAAGGCCCGAGACATCACCGGCTAGTTGGGTCACCTCGCTGCGGACCCGGGCATCCCGGGTCCAGGGGGCCTCCATGTAGTAATGCCACAGGTGCATGCCAAGAAACAGGGCAAGAGCCACCATGGCCATGGTGGCCACCAGACGAGGTAATACGCTGATAATTTTCATAGGATTTTCTCTATCCAATCACAAACAACAGTTGACGCAGGAGTACGGTCAGTACGACAAACAAGGCGGAATTAAATAGGTGGGCATGCCAGATCCAGCGATAGGCGCCCCATGCCCCCAGCAGGTGGCTGCAGAGCAACGACAGCGGTACCGCCAGGATCCCGCACCCCAGCAGAGGCGGGAAACATAGCCCCCCCAGATCAATTTCATGCATAGGATGCCTCCTCCGGTTGATGGTTTGGTGTCGCACGACGGGTGAATGAATCAGGATGAGTTTCAAAGGCCTGCAACAGGGCGGCAAAACGCAGTTCGATCTCGCGGCTGGCGGATCCGGCCGGATGGGTCAGATACCAGAGTGTTCGCCGTAAAGTCGCTAACAGCGGAGGGAGAGCCTTGAGGCGCGCCTCGGATTTCAGGGAAAAAAACGCGGCGATCGCATCGCGAGCCTGTTGCAGTGCGGCGCGTCCATGGGGCAGTAGTGAAGCCTGTAGCGGCTCCAAGTGCAGCAGCGCCAACCCCAACCGTAACGAGGCGCCACAGGCTCGGTTGACCGACTCGCTTTGGTCTCCTGCTCGCAGGATCAAACCGTGCATCAACTCCTGAAGACGGCTTTCAAACTCGCTGCGACTGCCTGCTCTACCTTGGGCGGCGGCGATGAGTTGTCGATCGAGCGCCAGCTCCAGGCGTCTACTGGCAGCCTCACGACCGATGCGGCGCAATATTCCCATCATCAACAGCGGCAGTCCCATGCCAATTTGTTGGGCTATGCCCATGTTGATCAGGGCGATCGGTGTCGTGGTGGCGCTGTTGCTGATGGTCAGCAAAACGGTGGTTCCCAGCACCAGGGGGGTGGCAATGGGAGCATGAGCGGGTTTGGCCATCAGATAGCCACCCCATAGATAGGTGGGGGCCAGTGCCTGCACCAGGCCACTGAAATCGCTCAACAGTGGAAAGATGCCATACAGATAAAGCATGGCGATGGGCAGGGCCAGCAGGTTGAAGATAAAAAAGCCCTTCGCCGGAACCAGCGGATTATCGGCGCTGGCAAACAGCGAGCAGACCACGCCTGTGATCATCACTGCGACATAACCATCGCTCCAGCCGGTGAAGTACCAGAAGCTGGCGGCGATCAGCACGGACGTCGCAGCCACGGCGCCAATCAGCAGGGCCTGGCCCGGATCCTGATGGTAGGCAAAGCGCAACTTACGGCTCTTCTGGGGAGAGGCCTGATCCAGATAGCGCATCAATTCGGCAATCTGCTGACAACTGCGGCTGAGCAGCGGTATCAACTCGTTGAGGCTGTCATGGTTGAGATGAGGATCATTTCGTTGTGCCGTACTTCCTGATTCCCCATTGGACGTGTCAGCGAGCGGCAGGGTGCCACTGACCAGTTGCGCCAATTGGCGTTGTAACGATTCGGGCAAGGGAGATGCGAGTTGGCAGAGCCGCTCTTGGCTGGAAACCAGTAAGGAGAAGTGTTGCTGCAACTGACATTGCAACTCCAACAGCAGGGCTTCGTGACCGCGCAGACGGTGGGAATCCAGCAGCGCCTGCTGGCGTAGATCGTCGCACTGGCGCAGGCACTGCAACAGACTCTGCCGTAGCTCGAGATGCTGTGTTGTGGGCTGGTCAGCAATCGCTTGCTGCCAGTTGGCAATGAGTTGTTGGGCTCGGGCAAGAGTCGATAGATAGAGTCCGTGGCTCTTGCGCGGGAATACCAGCCGATCGATGAGCATATAGCAGACGATCCCCAGGCCAATCTCCTCAACTCGGGTCAACACCACATTGAAGATACTCAGAGGGCTATCCACATAGGGCAGGGAGACAAATAACGCGGTGTAGCCGCTGAGCATGAAGGCGTAACTGTAGGCACTACGCTCCAGCAAGGAGAGCGCCAGGCAACAACCCAGCCAAAGGGCCAGCGCTAGCATATGCAGGACAGGAGCCGCATGCAGCGTCAGTAGCAAGACCATGCAGGCCACGGCGCCAAAGAGGGTGCCTAACAGTCGCGAGACTCCCTTGGCCAGCGCCATGCCAGAGAAGGGCTGGGCGATGATATAGACACACATCATCGCCCAGGTGGGGTTGTCGAGCCCCAGCACCATAGAGAGATAGAGTGCCAGCATGGCCGCGGAAAAAGTCTTGAGCGAGAACAGGAGTTCGAACATCGGGCTTTTGAGCAAGCGCTTTACTCCTGACTGGTTGGGGGGAAACGGTATTCAAATTGCGTTTTATGATACCTGCTTCAATAATTAGCCATCTATGACTCATTTTTTCATTCAGTATTAAGTGGTGGTTAATAATGGCTCATATCAAACGATTGTTGGTGTTTGCTCATGTGGTGGAGTCTGGCTCCATGACGGCGGCGGCGCGTCAGTTGGAGATGACCCCCTCGGCGGTGAGTCAGCAGATCCGCCAGCTCGAGACTGAAACCGGGGTGGTGCTCTTGCACCGCTCCACCCGCAAGCTGAGCCTGACCGCCGCCGGGGAAGGGGTGTACGAGAGCTGCCGCGAGATGCTGGCGGCTGCCCGTCAGGCCGAGCAGCGGCTATTGGCTCAGCGCGAGGCGCCCCTGGGCGAGCTGCGCATCGCCAGCACCATCCTCTTTGCTCGCGCCCATCTGACCCGGGCATTGGCCCCCATGTTGCAGGAGTTTCCCCAGCTGGGGCTGCGGCTGATTGCCACCAATGAGCCGGTAGATCTCATCAGCGATCGCATCGATTTGGCGTTTCGTCTCGGGCCGGCCGAGGACTCCAGCCAGGTGGCGCGCAATCTGGCCGCGTTGCGCTATGTGCTGTGTGCCAGCCCCGCCTACCTGGAGCGGATGGGCCATCCGGTGGTGCCAGAGGATCTGCACCAGCACCAGATGCTGATCCTGACGAGCCGCGCCGACCCCACCTCCTTTCCCTTCACCCACGAAGGGGGCGAGCAGCGGGTTCTGGAGTTAACCGGGCGGATCCAGTGCAACGAATCCCAGACCCTGGGCCAGCTCAATGAAGCAGGATTTGGCATCCTGCACCGCTTCGAGTTCGATGTGCAGGAGGCTCTTACCTCCGGCAAGCTGGTGCGGGTGTTGCCGGATTGGCACCTGCCAGAGGTCAATCTCTACGCCGTCACCTCCAGCCGAGAGGCGCAACCAGCCAAGGTGCGACACGCCATCGAAGCGGTCCGTCGCTACCTGGCCCACTACCAGGGCAGCGCCGTGCGGGTATTTGGCTGATCATGAACCTTCACTGTGACGTGCTGGGCGGCTCTATAGACGGTTCTGTATTGACAACAGCTATACACATACCTAGGCTTTGTGTATCTGTTGTGAATACATAGGGGCTGGTTATGCGAGCTGCTGCCATCAACTTACGTGCCTTGCCGGAGCAGCGGGATCTGATTGATCACGCGGCGAGTCTGCTGGGTAAAAACCGCTCGGACTTTATGCTTGAGGCCTCTTGCGAGCGGGCTCAGGCGGTGTTGCTCGATCAGGTCTTCTTCGGCCTGGATGAAGCCAAGTTCCGGCAGTTTGCCGCTATGCTCGACGCTCCGCCCGAGGAGAACGAAGGGCTGGCGCGGCTGATGGCCGTCAAGGCGCCGTGGGTGGGTGATGCTCAGAATCATGAGCCATGAGCTTGAAACTTGTGGCACCGCAGCCTCTGATACCGGCGCATCGGGTGAACGATTTCGCCTGTGGGGAGCCGTCACTGGATGAGTGGCTCAAACGCCGGGCGCTGAACAATCAGCAAAGCGGGGCCAGCAGAACCTTCGTGGTGGTGGATGAAGGGGAGCGGGTTTTCGGCTATTACGCGCTGGCCGCCGGGGCTGTGGCCCATCAACTGGCAACCGGTGCGGTTCGTCGCAATATGCCGGATCCGATCCCAGTGCTGGTGCTGGGCCGACTCGCGGTGGACCGGCGAGCTCAAGGTATCCAGCTGGGGGCGGGGATGTTGCAAGATGCGGTGAATCGCGCCATTACGGTATCCCAGAACACAGGCGTGCGTGCCCTGCTGGTTCAGGCTTTGAATGAGCAGGCGCGCGGGTTTTACCAGCACTATGGCTTTGTGCCGTCACCCCATAACCCGATGACCCTGATGCTGTGCCTCAACACCCTAAAGGTGTGAGCAAGCCCCTGACGTGAGAAAACGGCTTGCTGCCAAACATTCTATAAAATCAAAGCCTCTACTCAACTGCGCCACTGAACGTGGCTCTAGTCATGGCGTCTTGTCATGGCGGCTTGTCATGGAGTAGGGGCATGCTGATTAAAAACTCGATCCCTGCTAGGATAGCGCCCCGTGACGATGCCCGTTTCCTCTGTTGGCATCACAAGTTTTTGTGGAGTCTTTCGTGTCCTTATCCATTTCCCAATTGCAAGCGTCCCTCTCCGGCTGTCTGTCGATGGACCGGCTCCGTATCAGCCGCCGTCTGCGCGGTGTGGAGAAGGTGCCGGAGACCAAACGGCAATCTATTCTCGAAACCCTGGCGCTGGAGATCGCGGCTGCCCAGTTGCGAGCCGAGGAGCGGGCGGGCAAGGTTCCCAAACTCGAGTATCCGGCTGACTTACCGGTCAGCCAGAAGAAGGATGATATCGCCGCCGCCATCGCCGCCCATCAGGTGGTGATCGTCGCGGGGGAAACCGGCTCGGGCAAGACCACCCAGCTGCCGAAGATCTGTCTGGAAATCGGCCGCGGCATTCAGGGGTTGATTGGTCATACCCAGCCCCGGCGTCTGGCGGCACGTAGCGTGGCCAGCCGGATTGCCGAGGAGCTCAAGTGCGAGCTGGGCTCGGCGGTGGGTTACAAGGTGCGCTTTAACGATCAGGTCAGCTCCGACTCTTATGTGAAGCTGATGACCGACGGTATCCTGCTGGCCGAAATTCAGAATGATCGGCTGCTGAGCCAATACGACACCCTCATCATCGACGAGGCCCACGAGCGCAGCCTGAATATCGACTTCATCCTGGGCTACCTCAAGCAGTTGTTGCCCCGGCGTCCGGATTTAAAGGTCATCATCACCTCGGCCACCATCGATCCGGAGCGCTTCGCCAAACACTTTGGCAAGGCGCCGATCATCGAGGTTTCTGGCCGCACCTATCCGGTCGAGACCCGCTATCGCCCCCTGGTGGATGGTGTGGAAGAGAAGGATCCGCTGCAGGGGATCTTCGATGCGGTGGATGAACTGTGCCATGAAGGTTTGGGCGATATCCTGATCTTTATGAACGGCGAGCGGGAGATCCGCGATACCGCCGATGCCCTGCGCAAACGCAATATCCGCGATACCGAAATTCTGCCGCTCTACTCGCGGCTGTCGAACGCTGAGCAGAACCGGGTGTTCAGTCCCCATGCCGGACGGCGCATCGTGCTGGCCACCAACGTCGCGGAAACCTCGCTCACCGTACCGGGTATTCGCTATGTCATCGATCCGGGGACGGCACGGATCAGCCGCTACTCGGCGCGCACCAAGGTGCAGCGCCTGCCCATCGAGCCCATCTCCCAGGCCAGTGCCAATCAGCGGAAAGGCCGTTGTGGACGGGTGGCGCCCGGGATCTGCATCCGTCTGTATGATGAGGCGGACTTCATGGGGCGGCCGGAGTTTACCGATCCGGAAATTCTGCGCACCAACTTGGCCTCGGTCATCTTGCAGATGCTCTCCCTGGGGCTCGGCGATATGGCCAGCTTCCCGTTTGTCGAGCCGCCCGATAGCCGCCAGATCAGCGATGGCGTTCGTCTGCTTGAGGAGTTGGGGGCCATCAGTGGTAAGCCTGAGGGCAAAGAGCCGTTAAGACTGACGGCTCTGGGCAAGCAGTTGGCGCGTATTCCGCTAGATCCGCGTCTGGCGCGCATGGTGCTTGAAGCGCCTAAATACGGTGTGCTCGAGGAGGTGCTGATCATCACCGCCGCGCTCTCCATTCAGGACCCGCGCGAGCGGCCGATGGAGAAGAAGCAGGCCAGCGACGAGCAGCACCGCCGCTTTGAGGATAAGGATTCGGATTTTATCGCCTTTCTGAACCTGTGGAACTATCTGCAGGCGGCCCAGAAGGAGGACAGCCAGAACCAGTTCCGCAAGCGTTGTCAGCAGGAGTTTCTGGCCTACCTGCGGGTGCGCGAGTGGCAGGATATCCACTATCAGGTGCGCCAGGCCACCCGCGAGTTGGGGCTGCTACACAACGAGGTGGCAGGCGATGTTACCTCCATCCACCGGGCGCTGCTGTGCGGCCTGCTCAGCCATATCGGCACCAAAGATGGCGAGAAGCAGGAGTTTATCGGCGCCCGCAATGCCCGTTTCATGCTGTTCCCGGGCTCCGGTCTGTTCAAGAAGCCGCCCAAGTGGGTGATGGCCGCCGAGCTGACCGAAACCTCGCGCCTGTTTGCCCGCACCGCGGCGCGCATTCAGCCGGAGTGGATCGAGCCCTTGGCTCAGCATCTCATCAAGCGCTCCTACTCGGATCCGCGCTGGTCGAAGAAGGCCGGGGCTGTGCTGGCGAGCGAAAAGGTGACCCTCTATGGCCTGACCATAGTCCCTGAGCGCGAGGTGCAGTACAGCCTCATCGATCCGGCACTGTGCCGTGAGCTGTTTATCCGCCGTGCCCTGGTGGAGGGGGATTTCGAGACCCGTCATGCCTTCTTCAAACAAAATCGCGCCCTGCTGGCCGAAGTGGAAGAGCTGGAGCACAAGTCTCGCCGCCGCGACATTCTGGTGGATGACGAGACGCTGTTTGCCTTCTACGACGCGCGCATTCCCCATGATGTGGTGACCGGTCGCCATTTTGATACCTGGTGGAAGAAGGCCGCTCAGAGCGAGCCTGAGCTGCTCAACTTCGAGCGCGAGATGCTGATGAAGGGCGATGCCAGCCATATCAGCGATCTGGACTACCCCAACTTCTGGCACCAGGGCCGCATCAAGCTCAAGCTCTCCTACCAGTTTGAGCCGGGCACCGATGCCGACGGGGTGACGGTGCATATTCCGCTGCCCATCCTGAACCAGATCGAGGCGGTGGGTTTTGACTGGCAGATCCCGGGCTTGCGCCACGATCTGTTGGTGGCGCTCATCAAGGCGCTACCGAAGCAACTGCGCAAGAATTTCGTACCGGCACCCAACTACGCCTCGGCGCTCAATCAGGCGCTCAGTCCCGAGATGGGGCCGCTGCTCGATTGCATCGAGAAACAGCTCAAGCGCATGAGTGGCGTGACCATACCGCGCGAGAGCTGGGATCTGTCCGCCGTGCCAGATCATTTGAAAATCACCTTCCGGGTGGTGGATGACAAGGGCAAGAAGATTGCCGAGAGCAAGGATCTGCTCACTCTCAAGCTCGAGCTGCAGGGCAAGGTACAAGAGACCCTAAGCCAGGTAGCCGATAACGATATCGAGCAGGCGGGGCTGACCCTGTGGAGCTTTGGCCCGCTGCCTCAGGAGTACAGCCAGAAGCGCGGCGGCTTCGAGATGAAGGCGTATCCCGCCATCATCGACAACAAGGATTCGGTGGCCATCCAGCTGTTTGATTCCCAAGCGGCCCAGGCGCAAGCCATGTGGGCGGGCCAGCGCCGCCTGGTGCTGCTCAACGTGCCCAATCCCATCAAGTACCTGCAGGAGAAACTGCCGAACAAGGCCAAGCTGGGGCTCTATTTCAACCCCTTTGGCAAGGTGGCGGATCTGATTGATGATTGCATCGCCTGTGGCTGCGATCAGCTGATGGCGGCGCAAGGGGCGCCGAAGTGGAACAGCGATGAGTTCGAGGCGATGAAGGAGCGCATTCGTGCCGATCTCAACGAGTCGGTAGTCGAGATCGCCAAGCTGGTCGAGCAGATCCTGACAACGGCGCACGGCATCAAGAAGTCTCTCAAGGGGAGAGTAACCTTGGAGTTGGCCTATGCCCACTCGGATATCCAGGCCCAGCTAGAGCGGCTGATCCATCGTGGCTTTGTCACCGAAACCGGCCACCAGCGCTTGCCGGATCTATTGCGTTACCTACGCGCCATCGAGCGGCGGATGGAGAAGATCCCAACCGATCCGAACCGGGACCGCCTGTATATGCTCAAGGTGCAGTCGGTGGAGCAGGAGTATCAGCAGCTCAAGAACAAGTTGCCCAAGGGGCAGCCGGTGCCGGTGGAGGTGAGCGACATCCGCTGGATGCTCGAAGAGCTGCGAGTCAGCTTCTTCGCCCAGACCCTAGGCACCCCGTATCCCATCTCGGATAAGCGGGTCTTGCAAGCTATTCATGGTGTGAAGATCTAAACAGCTCCGAATAGCAGATCACCCATCACAGAGGCAGGGTAGCGCTAAGCTGACCCTCCGCGCCAGGGATGGCGCGGCGGAGCTTACGGCGTGTCAGCGTGTGCCACCTTGCCGTTGTAGCATAATTAGGAGCCTGTTTAGGTGGTACCGAGAGTGGGTCAAAAGCGGGCGCCCAGGCTCATGAGGTGGCGCCACTCCTTGCTATCACTCGGTGTATAGGTGAATCCGCCAATTTCGATCCAGGCATCATCCCACTCCAGCTCGGTGCGCCATGACAGGTTGACGTTTTCATTCAGGTAATAGCGCAGACCCAGAGTGGCCTCGACATTCTGATTCAGCGTCACATAAGGAGATGGTTGATCCAGATACTTGGTATAGGTGCCGTCCGAGAATATCTCGGTGCTGCTATCCCACAGTGGTTGCCGATAGTCCCAGCCGAGCGAAGCAAATGGGTAGGAAACGGCGTGAGAATTGAAAAACCATGAGAGGGTATTTTCCTTCCGCCAATAGGCCCGACTCAAACCGCCTTGCAGTATGGTTTCCAGACGATGACTCTTATCGTTCCAGAAGCGATAGCCGGGGCCGGTACCGTAATCGACACTCAGGTAAGCGGTTGACAGCATGTCGTACTGGTAATAGATGGAGCTGCGCCAGAACCATTGGGTGTCGATGAAGTAGTCGGCCATCGGCTTGATGCGGTACTTGTGGGTCTTGGTAATGCCATCGACGGTATCGTAGGTATATTTGCCCTCCAGCGTGTAACGCCAGTCGAGGTTGGCTAGCTCGGCTTCACCGGAAAAATCGACGTTGTCCGTGACCTTGTCGTTGTGCTTGAGCTTGAGGGCCAGATCGCCGCGTCCGGCCCAATACCAATGGGAGTCTGCTTGATTGCTGTCGCCACTTTGCGCACCCGCAGTGACGGAGGAGCCGCCGCTCTTGGCTTTTTTAACCGCTGGCTTATCCAGGCGCCAACGTTTGACGGCCGAGCGCTCGACGGTCAAGGGTTCGCCATAGGGCAGGGCAATACGGATCTGCGCCTCATCCATAGCGAGCACTCGCCCGCTGAGACGATCGCCATTGCGCATCCACAACACATCGGCCTGTAGTGGGGCACAGAGCAAGCCCAGCAGCAGGATCCCGGCACGCACCATCGCACTCCTTCTTTGGCAAAACGCCATCCTATCGCAGTTGATGGATGCCGACATCCCCCCTCTCAATTGCTTTCGCTCGAGCGCGCCACGTCGCCCGCCTTTAGCAGGGTGCGCAGTATCTGCTCCGATTGTTCGAGGGTGCCGTCGTTGACGCGACGTGCCCAAAAGGCATAGAACCACTCCTCGAGTGACATATTACTCTCCGCTGACGGCGTGGAAGAAAAACAGCCCGGATCGTGCTCGAAGCCAGCTTGCTGGAAAGGATTTTTTGCCCAGTCAACGCCACTCTTGAAACCGTGGTGGTTGGGCTCTGGATACTGTTTCACCGCGGCCTGCAGCTTGGCCTGCCAATCCGGCACTTTTCGGGCCTTCTCCAGATAGCTGAGCAGGGCCTGGATCGATGGCTGGAAGTAGCTCAACTTCGGATATTTCTGCAATGGGCGGCTCAAGTGGGCGAGGGTATAGAGGGCCTGCTCGCGGCTGACTCCCAACGCGGCTACGTGCCCCTTGATCTCCAGATAGGGCTCAAATTGCTGGCTGATCTGCTGGCACTGATCGAGCCTGATATCGAGTTTGAGCTTACCCAGCAGGGTCTCATAGAGGTGGCGGTAGGCCGTACCGATAAATGCGGTCAAATCGGGGTCTATGGGGATGGTCGTCTGGTAGCTGCCGGCAGATTCCTCGACGATGTAGCGTTTGACCTCCGGAAACTCGACGGAAAATATGCCGTTGCGGCTCTGCATGATATCGAAGAACAGACCCTGGGCAATGGCGCCTTCCTTGATCATGGCACCATAGGTATAGCCACAAGCGGTATTTTGCTGCGTATAGGGAACGCTGTACTCCTCATCGGAGTGGAAAAATTTCAGATCACCCCCAACCATCTTAAAAAATGCCAGCGCAAAGGCGGTGTAACTGGTGCAGCGCCCGCTGTTTTCGGAGTTGGCCTTGGCCATGGCTTGATAGTAACGACCATCGGCCAGCAGATAACTTCGCAAGGCAACACTCTCGGTGGTGAAATTATCCGCCACCCCCCCGCCAAAGCTTACCGAAGCGCTCAATAAATGGTCTTTATCTAGGGTGTTGGCGTAGAAACTCGTTTGCTCAACTTCAGTGCTGGGATCCTCGTACTCGTCGGGAACCATTTCCGCGTGGCTGAGGATGGCCGCGACGCCAGGCAAACCGACGCGGGTTTTGGTGACGGATTTATCAAAGGGGGTGATGGAGATCAGGATCCCTTTTTCTAGATGCGTGATTGCATCGTCCAGATAACGCCGGATGCATTTTTTCTCGCGAGCCGCTTTGTCCTCTGGATCCTGCTCCTGGCCTGCCGACTCATCAAACAACCAATCCTGGGTAAACCAATCAATGCGCGACGGATTGTTACGACAATCCCGCTCGCGATGGATAATCCAGTTGCGCTGCATCTGCCGGGCAATGCTTTTCTTGTCGGCGGGGAGCTGGTTGAAAAATTTCCAATAGAGATGGTTGAGTTGCACGTCCAGGCGGGCCAGCTCACTGGAGTGGCAGATCTGCTTTTCCACCGACGTGCTGGCTTTTTGGCAATCAAAGGAGGCTTGAATGGCGGCGTCGGCGGGTGAAGTGGTCAGCGCGAGTAGCAGCAGGGCTGCAGATAGTAGAGTGGTGTGATAGGTAGTCACGTCCCTGTTCCTGTCCAAGAGTGAGCGGCGGCAGCGGCCCGAAAATTCCTTCTCCAGGTGCTGCGTGGGTTTTCATTTGATACTCATTGGTGCGAGGCGTCAATCACGCCGCGATCAGAGGTCGTCCGGTGAATCGTACTCGGCGACCACGTCGATGATCCCCTCAAACAACACCTCTTGGTCATTGACCTCGATGCCGTCGCTGCCGGTCCAGTATTCGAAGGCGCGGGCCCGGATGTCGTTGTGGCGGTAGGTGTCGGCCAGCAGGTGACGCTGATCGGCGATATACAAGGAGCCGGTCAGATTCAGCTTCAATAGCTTCTGATTGCTCGGATTGAGGGTGCTCCACCAGAAGTCGACGGCATCGCGCGTGCAGACCCAGATGCAGGTCTTGCGCGATGGCAGGTGGGGGAAGTAGTTGCTGCGCACCTCTTCAAAGATCTCTTCGCGGATAAACAGAGATTGGCTCTTGGTGACCTCGCGCGCGGCCTTCAGCAGACTCAGGGCTTCGAGACGCTGATAGTCGATGCTGCTGGCGAAAAACTTGTCCAAGGCCTGACCGAAGGGCAGATCTTCGATGCCATCATCGTAATAGAGGCCATGCTCGTTGAAGTGGTCATAGAAGAGATTGTTACGCTTCTGCACCCAGTTGATGCGGCGTCCGACCTGCCACATGGGCGTGTATTGCCCGAGACGGTGGATGTGAAAATACTCTGCGTTCTTGACTTCCATACGCGCACAGGCTTCCTGTTGATGAGAGGCTTGATGGCGACGAACTCGCCGATGACGAGCGGCTGAACTCCACTCCTTGGAGAGCCACAGATGTTCGACGCCTAAGTGATCAAGTGCGTGTAAGGATACGTGAACAAAGGATTTTTTCACACGACGGCGATCAAGAAAGCAGAGATGGCCGTAGGGTGACACGCACAATCAAGCAGGTGGGACTGCATATGAGTCGCATGGTGATTTGACCTGGCGAGGGGGCCATGGTACGGTCGCCCCTTCTTTGATTGTGGAGTCTTGATTTGGCAGTTGCTGGTTTGCCGCGATGGTTGTTGGCTGCATGTATTATGCTGCTGGCGTTCATTTCATCAGATTTTAATTCTGAGGCATCGGCTCATCCACAACTTATCTCTGGCTCCGCACTCTCGGCTTTGGTTGTCGATTACGCACCCCTTGATGCGGTGGGATATGCGACGGGACACGAGACCAAGGCGGAGTCGCCATCGCTTCCTCGGCTCTTCTCCGCAATAACAGGCGCAGCTGCGCTGGCGATGGCTCAATCATCTCACCTGCTACGAGCGGAGTCTCTGCAGCGGGGGCGAAACGCCACGATCGAACCCCCTTATGTCTTACTGCTCGACTGGGCGCTACCGTGGGTGATTCTGCTGCTCTGTGGCTTGGGATTGTGCCTGGCCTTGTTGTACCAACGACACGTCTTTCGTGATCGCTTCAGCCGCTTCCCGGCGGCATTTTGGAATCGAAAACACCTGCAATATCGCTTCTTGCATACAGCCGCCTGACTCTTCTGCGATTGCAGAAGAGGTAGTGCGCGAGTGTGATTCTCTTGTGACCGCTGATTAGGCGGCCCAGCTCTGTACTTCCTCTCCAGTTTGTTGATGGTGCGCCGACCGGTGAAACAGCCCGTGCGCGCCATGCCTTCTGTTTACAAACGGATATGGATCATGATGTTTAATAAATCTCGCCCCACGGGGCTCAATCGCATGAGCAGGTGGCAGTATGCCTTGCTGTTGCTGATGTTCTTCACCTTCAGTTTTTATTCGCTGCCCACCTTCTTTGGCGAGCAACCCGCCTTGGGGCTGCATGGTGCCCAGGCGTGGACGGCTACTGACAGTGATTTATTGGCTAGCCGGGATCTGGCCCCGCAGAAAGTAGTCACCACCGATAAGCATGTGCAATTGGTCTTTGCCAATCAGGAGCAGCAACAACTTGCCCGGCAACTGCTGATGCAGCAGGGGCGCGATGCGGCCGCCATCACCCTGGAGTTTCACGCCAATGCGCCGAGCTGGCTGCTGCAGTGGGGGGCGGCGCCCATCAAGCTGGGGCTGGATCTGCGCGGCGGCTCCCAGCTGCTGATCGGTGTCGATAGCAACTTCATCATCGAGGCGCAGACCCGCAATCTGATGGACAGCCTGCGCAATGAGTTTCGCGAGGCCAAGCTCAGAGGATCCAGCATCAGCCGGGTCTCTGCTGGGGAGGTATTAATCGTCCTGCCGACCACACAGGAGCCGGAGGCATGGCTGAATATCGTCCGTCATTACAGCGGTGGTCAACCGCAAGCCTGGCAAGTGCAGCGCTCGGGGAACGAGGTGCGCCTGACGTTAACCCAAGATGAACGCAATCTGCTCATCAACAATGGGGTGACGCAAAACCTGACCATCCTCAAGAAACGGATCAACGAGCTGGGCATCACCGAAGCCTCGGTGCAACGCCAGGGGCAAGAAGGGATCCGCATCGAGCTGCCGGGGGTACACAACCCGAAACAGGCCAAGGAGGTCATCGGTGCCACCGCCTCGCTGGCATTCCATACAGTGCGCCAGGCCGAGGGGGGAGCCTTGTTGCAACTGCCGGATCGCCATGGAAATTTGGTTCCTATGGCGCGCAAGCCGGTCCTCAGCGGCGAGCATATCGTCGATGCACGAGCCGCCATCGGTGAAATGGGGCAACCCCAGGTCAGCATAGTGCTCGATCGTCTCGGCGGGGCCACCATGAGCCAGTTTAGTCGCGGCCATGTCGGCCAGTCGATGGCCACTGTCTTCACCGAATACAAGAGTGGGCCGGGCAACACGCTGCGCGCCCAGAGCGAGGTGATCAACGTCGCCACCATTCAGACGGCGCTGGGAAATCAGTTCCGCATCACCGGGCTAGACTCATTGCCCCAGGCTCAAGATCTGGCGATGTTGCTACGCGCCGGAGCCTTGACCGCACCCTTGCTGATCCTGGAGGAGCGCTCCATCGGTCCGACGCTGGGGCTGCAGAATATCGAGGCCGGTTTTACGGCTCTGGCCTTCGGCATGGCGGGCATGATGCTGTTCATGTTGCTGTGGTATCGCAAGTTTGGTTGGGTGGCCATCGTGGGGTTACTGGCCAACCTGCTGATGCAGGTCGGCTTGCTGGCGCTGCTGCCTGGTGCCGTGCTGACCCTGCCGGGGATCGCGGGTCTGGTGCTGACCGTGGGGATGGCGGTGGATACCAACGTGCTGATCTTCGAGCGCATTCACGATCGCTTGCGCGAAGGGGGGAGTCTGGCCAATGCCATCGACTTCGGCTACCGCTCGGCGTTTCGCACCATCTTCGATGCCAACATCACCACCCTGATCAGTGCCGTGGTGCTCTACGCCATTGGCTCTGGGCCGCTGCAGGGATTTTCGATCACCCTGATCCTGGGTTTGCTCTCGAGCATGATCACCGGCATCTGGGGGACTCGCGCCATCATCAATCCCATCTGGGGCCAATGTTCTCGTAAGCTGTTGAGGGTATAACCATGCTAAATCGAATGATGCAAATTGGATTGACCCGTTGGCGTTATGTCGGGTTGCTGCTCTCGGTCCTGCTGACCTGTGGCTCTGTCTGGCTGTTGTGGAGCAAGGGATTACACCTGGGCCTCGATTTTACCGGCGGCGTGCTGCTGGAGCTGAAGATCCAGACGCTGCAGAGCGCGGCCGAGCTCAACGCTCGCTTGTCGCCAGAGCTGGCGCGGATCCTTGAGTTGCAACCGACCGGCGTCCCTGGGGAGTGGCTGATCAAGTTGCCACCACAGGAGCTGATCATTCCTGCCGCCGAGTTGGCGCAGCAGCTGGCACTGGATCTGGCGCTGCCGGTTGAGCTGACCCGCACCACCATCGTCGGTCCACAGGTCGGGAGCGAGTTGTTCGAGCAGGGGATGTTGGCCCTGCTGGCCGCCTCGGTAGCCATCGCCGCCTATCTGGCGCTGCGCTTTGAATGGCGGCAAGCCATCGGCGTTCTGCTCTCCGTGCTGCACGATGCGGTGATGGCGCTGGGGATGCTCGCGCTGCTGCAGATCGAGTTTGATCTCAACATCATCGCCGGGTTGATGGCGGTGATCGGCTATTCACTCAACGACAGCATCGTCATCTCGGATCGGCTACGCGATCTGTTGCAGGCCAAGGTTGAGCCCGACATCTATGCCTGTTCGGATCGAGCCATCAAGGCGACCTTTAGCCGGACCCTGATCACCTCGGGCACCACCTTGTTTACCGTCGGAGCCCTGCTGCTGTTTGGCGGTGCGGCACTCTATGGCTTCTCGCTGACGCTGTTCATCGGCATCCTGGTGGGCACATTGTCGTCGATCACCATAGCCTCGACGGTGCAGGAGCTCTTGGGCTTG
>JAYRLO010000309.1:0-3230 GCA_041905215.1 Aeromonadaceae bacterium | reverse complement strand
AGCCGAGCGGGATCCGGAGACCATGGAAGACAAAGACATCACGGTTGGTGTCAAGGTGACTGGTCCCGTGGCCCAACCGAAGATCGAGATCTACTCGGAGCCGCAACTGGCCGAATCGGAAAAACTCTCGTACCTGCTGCGCGGTAAAAGTTCGACCAGCAGTGGAACAACCTCCAATGATGAGGCGATGACCGGTATTCTGCTCGGGGCTGGTTTGAGTCAGGCCAATGGCGTGGTCTCGGACATAGCCGAAACATTCGGCTTTAGCGATGTCAGCCTCGACTCCAGCGGCAGTGGTGATGAGACTCAGGTCTCCATCAGCGGTTATCTGATGCCAGGCTTGCAGCTGCAGTATGGCATGGGGGTATTCACCTCGATTAGCGAGGTACGTCTGCGCTATGAGTTGATGCCGCGGCTCTATGTGCAGGTCATGAGTGGGTTAAACCAGGCTCTGGATCTCTTCTACAAGTTTGAGTTTTAGCCGCCTCCATGGCGAGGCGGCTACAAGGCCATCTTCTGGTTATTGATTGTGCTGTTGCGGATGGAACCGCTCTTCCAGCTGGGCCGCCGACATCGGGCGGGCACGCAGAAACCCCTGAAAATTATCACAGCCAAGATCGCGCAGAACCTGCAGCTGTTCTTCGGTCTCTACCCCTTCGGCGATAACAGAAAATTCCATGGCTTCGGCCAGGGCCAATACGGTCGCCACCAACATCCTGTCTTTATGCTCCTCAACCAGACGCATGATGAAGCTGCGATCCAGCTTGACCTCATTGACGGGTAGCTCTTTGAGATAGGCGAGCGATGAGTAGCCGGTACCAAAGTCATCAATGGAGAGGTGGATCCCCAGCTGGCGAATGGCCCGCATCTTCTGGATGGTCTCACTAAGGTTTTCCAGCACGACAGATTCTGTGAGCTCCAGCATCAGACAGGCGGCCGGGATCCCGCTCTCCTGCATGATCTGCTCCAGCTGCGGCAGAAAATCTCTATGGTGGAATTGGCGAGCGCTGACGTTGACCGATATGGCTGGTAATTTGATGCCATGACTCTGCCAGTAGACAAATTGGGCACAGGCCCGTTGCAGAACCCACAGGCCAATATCATTGATCAGGCTGGTCTCTTCAGCGACCGGAATAAATTCGGCAGGGGAGATGAACTGCCCCTGATTTTCCCAGCGTAGTAGTGCTTCGGCACCAACCAGCTCGCCATCGGAGACCGAGAATTGAGGTTGATAATAGAGCTGGAATGCCTCCTTGTGCAGGGCATCACGCAATTGGTTGTTTAGTTCCAGGCGACGCCGAACGGCTCGCCCCATGTCACTGGTGAAGAAGGCGTGTCCACCGCCACTGTGTCGCTTGGCAATATGGACCGCGGTATCGGCTTGTTGCATAACCGCTTCAAAAGGGACCTCATCCGGAAATAGACTGATGCCTTGTGTGCCGGTCACGTGTAACGTGATGCCATCAATATCAAAGGGGTTGGTAAATAGTGAGGCAATCTCCTGAACCAGATATTCGCACTGGATGCGGGCAGCCACCAGGCTGCTACCTAAGTCCTTGGCCAATAACGCAAATTGATCCCCTGATGCGCGGGCGATCGTCAATTGTTGGCCGACACTATTTTGCAACCGGACGACCATGGCCTTGAGTAATTTATCGCCGATCGTATGGCCCAGCGAGTCGTTGATGTTTTTGAAATGATCGATATCCAGCAGGATAAAGGCCCCGAAGATGTGCAGTTCCTGCGCTTCTTGCAGAGCCATCTCCAACTGCTCGAGCATGGCCCGGCGGTTGAATAGTTCAGTCAGATCATCGTAATAGGCCAGCCGCTCGATCTGGCGCTCATTCTGGCGCCGCTCCGAAATGTCATCCAGGGTGCAGATGTAATGACTGATCTTGTCATGGTGGCGGATCGCCGTGATGGTGAGTCGGACCGGAAAGTAGAATCCATCGGCCTTGAGCAACTTTTCCTCACCTTGCCAATGGTTTTGATGCTGTAAGGTCTGCTGCAAGGAGCGGTAGAACTCATCATCGTAGAAGCTGGGCCTAAGCATCTTCATGTGTCGGCTGATGACAGCATCGGCGGAGAAGCCTGTCATCGAGGTAAAGGCCGGATTGACCCGTTCGATAAAGCCCAAGGCATCGACCACGATGACGGCCAGCGGTGAGTCAAATGTTGCCTGCGCCAGCTGCAGCTCCTCTTCAAAACGCCGACGCAACAACTCTCCTTCGGTGCGATGTGCGGTGAGGGCCAAAATTGTCTCCAACGGCGCATCCGAAGGCGGGGCGTTGCGAAAAAGCAGGCAGATCAGCCCCATCAACTCCTGATTTTCATCCAGTAATGGGTAGCTCAATAGCGCCTCATGGGCACCATATTCGTCAAATAACGCAGCCAATGGTTGCAGCTCTTGGCCTGTCAGGCGCTGCGTGCTGTTTCCCACCAGCTGGCTCCAGGCCGACTGCTGTAAGGCGATGACTTGTTCACTCAACCAACTGCCACGATCGTAGCGAGTCATGCTGACGAGGTGAGGCTCCCCCTCGCGCAGTTGCTGACGCCATATCAGCACCTGACTAGCCTGACACTGTTCGGCGAGCAATTGAGCCAGGTTGGAAAAATAGGCACTGCCGCTACTGCTGGAAATCCGCAGGTTAAAATCTTGCAACCAGTGCAGATCGTCGAAGTGGGGGGATGGTGGCTGAGTCAGCAGCAAGCTGGCCGCTTTTTCTGCCAGTTGAAAGGTCAAGGGGGGAAAGCTCTGCTGGAAGGAGCGGTATTCCAGGGTTAGTACCCCGCATGGGCGACCATCGTTGACCAGCAATACATCCAGTCGTGCGTGAATATTTTCCGTGACCAGATAACTCTGACTCTTGAGCATCGGTTGGTGGGGAATATCGGAAAACCCCAGGCTCTTGCGAGCGCGTAATGCCTTGAGATAGTGACTGGCGACATTCTGGGCTGGCGGAAGAGTACCACTGCCGAACATGAACAGCGGTGTCATCCGTTGGCCGTCAAGCTCCCACAGCACCAGGCGCTCACACCCTGTTGCACCATAGAGCGTCTGTAGGATGTGCCGGTTTCGTTCCAGATCAGAACACCGGGTCACCTGCTTTTCCAGCTCCAGTACCTCGAGCGCCTGTACGCTGGTATGCGGCAACGAGTTGGCTAGGGGATTGGCACAAAGAAGCCATTCAGGATGACGATCCGGTATAAACTGGAGTAACCAGAGGGTG
>JAYRLO010000020.1:0-18373 GCA_041905215.1 Aeromonadaceae bacterium | reverse complement strand
CACCTTGCTGTCAGTCGAGGCGTCACCAAAGTAGTCGCGGTACTCCTGTTGCCAGCTGAGCTCCAGCATGATGGGGAGCCGATAGATCACCACGTTCAAAAAGCTGCCGACCAGAAGGCCGAGAATGGTCAGCAGCGCGATATAGAGCCAGGGCAGTTGCTGGGCCAGGAGTTCAAATTCATGCATGGCAATATCTCAATAAAAAAGAGCTCAATAAAAAGTTCTCAATAAAAAAGGGCTCACCGGGGTGAGCCCTGCGAGCACTAAATAATCAATGGATGACGCTACCGAGCTGGAAGATGGGCAGGTACATGGCAACCACCAGACCGCCGACCAGCACGCCGAGTATCACCATGATCAGGGGTTCGATGAGGCTGGAGAGACCATCGACCGCATCATCCACCTGCTGGGAGTAGATGCCGGCAATTTTGCTCAGCATGTCATCGATGCTACCGGACTCCTCCCCAATCATCACCATCTGGGTCACCATATCCGGGAATACCTCGACGGTACGCATGGCGATATGCATCTGCATACCGGCCATCACCTCATTGCGCACTGCCATCACCGCGTCACGGTAGAGGGCATTGCCCGAGGCGCCAGCGGCGGAGACCATGGCATCCACCAGCGGAATACCGGCGGCGAAGGTGGTGGCCAAGGTGCTGGAGAAGCGGGCCAGACAGGCCTTGTGCAATATCATGCCAACGATCGGTAACTTGAGCATTGCCTTGTCGGTTTCATCCCGCACCTTCTGGGAGTTACGATGGGCACGCACAAACAGGAATACAGCCAACCCTATGCCTCCGAAGAATAAATACCAGGACTTTTGCAAGAAACGCGACAGGTTGATCACCATCTGGGTGAAGGCGGGTAGCTCGGCACCGAAGCTCTTGAAAATCTCCTCAAACTGGGGTACCACAAACAGCAGCAGGATAGTGGTCACTATGATGGCTACTGCCATGACGGCGGCTGGATACATCAAAGCCTTCTTGATCTTGGATTTGAGCGCCTCGGCCTTCTCGCGGTAGGTGGCGATCCGATCGTAGATCTGCTCCAGGGCGCCGGATTGCTCGCCAGCAGCCACCAGATCGCAGTAGAGGTCATCAAAATAGCGAGGGTGTTTCTTGAGGGCTTGGGAGAGAGGAATGCCGCTCTCCACCTCGGCGCAGATACCGGCCAACAGATCGCGGACCGTCGTCTTCTCGTGGCTGCTGGAGAGTAGGCGCAGGGTCTGCACCAGAGGCACGCCCGCCGAGAGCATGGTGGCGATTTGGCGAGAGATCATGGCGATATCCATCGCCTTGATGCGACCCGAGTACTTGGAGAGGATCGACTGGCTCTTGCGGCTGATGCGGCTGACGTTGACGCCCTGCTTGCGCAGCTCAGCCTTCACCTGGTTCGGGTTTTCGCCCTGCATCTCGCCGGAGACCTTCTGTCCCTTGCGGTTGATCCCCTGCCAGGTGTAGGGGTAAAACTTCTTGGCCTCTACTTTTTCACTGGTTACTGCCATAGCGCATCCTTGTGTTTAAAGGCAATCTGTTCGCATAGTTGCGATTGAACCAACCATCGTTATCGCGAGCTTCGCTTGCTCCTACACGAGGAATTTTTTAAACCCCGTAGGTGCGATTAGCGAAGCGTAATCGCACGTTCGCGATTGAACGAACCATCTTTTGCGATTGAATCAACCCTCGTTATCGCGAGCTTCGCGGTTGAACGAACCATCTTTTCGCGATTGAACCATCACCTGCATTAAAAAATCATCTGAAACAATTAATTATCCGTTGGTGACCCGGTTGATCTCCGCCAGGCTGGTGATGCCCAATCGTGCCTTGTCCAGACCGGACTGACGCAGGGTACGCATCCCCTCTTTTTGTGCCAGAGAGGCAATCTGCAGCGAGTTGCCCCCCTCCATGATGAGATTGGCCAGCGCCTCGGACATGGAGAGCATCTCATAGATACCGACTCGCCCCTTGTAGCCCCCCGAGCACTCCGGGCAGCCCACTGGCTTATAGAGCTGCAACCCGGCATCGATCTGTTGCTGGCTGTAGCCCAGAACCAACAGCTCATGGGCCGGGATCGCTTCGGGAGCCTTGCACTTGTCGCACAGGCGGCGCGCCAGCCGCTGGGCCATGATGAGCGTCACCGAGGAGGCAATATTAAAGGCTGGTACCCCCATGTTCATCAAGCGGGTGAGAGTCTCGGCGGCTGAGTTGGTGTGCAGGGTGGAGAGCACCAGGTGACCGGTCTGTGCCGCCTTGATGGCGATCTCAGCGGTCTCCAGGTCACGGATTTCCCCCACCATCACCACATCTGGATCCTGACGCAAGAAGGCGCGCAGGGCGCTGGCGAAGGTGAGCCCCGCCTTGGGGTTGACCTGTACCTGGTTGATGCCGGCTAGGTTGATTTCCACCGGATCTTCGGCGGTGGAGATATTGCGCTCCGTGGTATTGAGGATATTCAACCCCGTATAGAGGGAGACGGTTTTCCCCGAGCCGGTGGGGCCGGTCACCAGTATCATCCCCTGGGGTTTGGCCAACGCCTTGAGATAGGTCTCTTTCTGCTGTGGCTCGTAGCCCAACTGATCGATGTTGAGGCGCGCCGCCGAGGAGTCGAGGATCCGTAGTACTATCTTCTCGCCCCACATGGTGGGCAGCGAGTTGACCCGCAGATCCATCGCCTTGGTCTTGGAGATCTTCAGCTTGATGCGACCATCTTGCGGCAGCCGCCGCTCGGCGATATCCAGCCGTGACATGACCTTGAGGCGTGCCGAGAAGCGGCTGGCCAGGTTGACCGGCGGGCTGGCGATCTCGTGCAAGATGCCATCGATACGAAAGCGGATGCGGTACTTGGTCTCGTAAGGCTCGAAGTGCAAGTCCGAGGCGCCGCGCTTGATGGCATCGAGCAGCACCTTGTTGATGTACTTGACGATGGGGGCATCGTCATCGGCATCGTCACTGCTCCCTTTGCCCTCGGGCATCGCATCCGGGTCGGCAACCTCCAGCCCCTCCATATCCGCATCGTTGAGCTGATCCACTCCCAACGCCTCGCTGACCCCTTCGGTCAGCTTGACGATGGCCTTCTGCAGCTTAAGCTCGTCGACCAGCAATGCCTCGGTATGCAGGCCGAAGCTGAAGCCAAAATCCTCCAGGGCGGTGACATTGGTGGGGTCCGACATGGCCACATACAGAGTATGGCCCTGGGTATAGATGGGGAGGGCGTGGTGCTTGTCAATCAGCTTGCTGTTGAGATATTTCTGCGGGATCTCGCCCAGATCGAAGGCGTCCAGATCCAGCAGAGGTATCCCATACTCCTGCTCACAAAACTCCGCCAGGGCGGCACTGCCCAGGATCTTGTTCTCCACCAAAAAGGTGACCAGAGGCTTGCGCTGCTGCCGAGCCTCGGCGGCATATTGGCGCGACTCTTCATCACTGAGCAGAGCCGAAGAGACCAGACTCATGGCCAAACCACTATTGGGGGATGCAGTCATCTATAGTTGCTCTTTAGTCGCGGATGTTTATAGAACTAGCATTTTTTATAGAAATAAATGGGGACATGAGTCCCCATTGGCATAAATGCAACATTTTTTTAGCAAAGACCAGCAGCCTTGCAACCACCACTAACGGTCCAGACAACAGAACCATTCGCATTACTTGGACTTAACACAAAAGTTTGTGTAGCTGCAAAGTTATCTTTAGTTGTCGGCGTAACTGTAATTACGCCAGCAGCAACGCCTACCTTGTCAACGTAGTTGCCGTTGCCATAGCTTGTATCGGTGCCGATTGTCCAACCAGCGCCACTGGTGCTGTTACCGCAGTTAGTGAATTCTTGCTTGTCAAAGAAGCAGAGTTCAACCTGTTGCTTCACTGGATTGGCCGCAGAAACAACTTCGGTGAATTTTGCCTTGGCGGTGTATTTTTGGTACGCAGGCAGTGCCACGGCAGCCAGAACGGCGACGATGGCCACAACGATCATCAATTCAATCAGGGTAAAACCGGTTTGCTTTTTCATATTCAGGTTTCCTTACGTTTGTATTTCCTGAGGATAGGTGGTACCAGCCACCACAGCGTCGATAATAGACCCATTTGTGGGCCTGGGTATATCCCCAGCACCACCAAACGAGCCAACCATTCACCAAAACTGTGAGGCATCACAAAGAGTAAAGCTTACTTTGCCGAAAATAGCAGCCTAACGGTGATGCTTTCTTTCTTGAAAAGGGTCTCAGTTTTGAATAAATCGTCAGATTTTCCGATAAGAGAGCCTATAAATGTATTAAATATGAACCGGTTACATGCATTTGTTGGCGAACGGAGCTTGATGCGGCTCAATACTTCCCCCCTCATACTGGTGCGCTTATAAAACCGTGGCTAATTTCACTTGACCACTACAAACCGTAGGTGTGATTAGCGAAGCGTAATCGCACGTTCACGATTGCATCAACCATCGTTATCACGAGCTTCGTTTGCTCCCACAGACAAGGCGTAAAACCGCCTCGATATAATCCGGGTGTTGGCGAGGGGGCTCGATTTAACACATGCCGAGAGCGAAGCAGGTGCCTCCTTTGGTCCAACTGATTTGCCCTGTACTGCTGATGGTCGGACTGAGCTGGTATGTGGCGCCATTTAAATCTGATGTTCCGGTGGCTGTGATAACGCCGCTGGCATCTAGCACCACAGAGTTCACGTAGCCGGTTCCACTACCAGCGGCAATGTTGGCCGGTATGCCGTGGGAGTTTTCTGTGCAATCTTCCGGAGCGTTGCCACTTTGGATGCAAATTTCATAGGTTGTCTTATACAGAGACACGAAAGTCACGATCTCGCTAAACTTGGCCCGTTGAATATAGGTCGTGTAGGACGTCTGGGCGATGGCGGCCAAAATGGCGACTATGGCGACCACTATCATCAGTTCTATCAGGGTAAAGCCAACTTGCTTCTTCATGCTCAGCATCCTTGTCGGGTGGACAGGCTGTGCGTCGATGGCGTGACGGCCGTGGTCATCCGGCGCATTGAGTGGAGGGAGAAATCACCTTCCGCCTTTAAGTAAAGTCGAAGTTGTGCTTTTTTTGATCGGGATCGGACTATGTTGGCGTAGATTTTTTGCGGGGAGGATTCATTCGTGGCGCAGAAGGCTGATTTTGTGGTAGGAGCGACCGCAGGTCGCGAAGCCAGGCATGGTTGATTCAATCGCGAACGTGCGATTACGCTTCGCTAATCACACCTACGTGGTTTGTTTTATTCGCGAGTGTGCGATTACGCTTCGCTAATCGCACATACGCGGTTTGTTTTATTCGCGAGCGAGCGGTGGCTCAATCAAACCGCATGGAGAGATCGAGGGCGTGGACGTGCTTGGTCAGGGCGCCGACCGAGATAAAATCGACGCCGGTCTGGGCGAAGCGGCGGATGGTCTGCAGCGTCACGTTGCCGGAGATCTCCAGCTTGGCGCGGCCGGCATTGATGGCGACGGCCTGCTCCATCATGGGCACCTCGAAGTTGTCGAGCATGATGACATCGGCCTTGGCTTCCAGGGCCTGCTGCAGCTCTTCCAGATTCTCGACCTCGACCTCGACCCGTTTACCGGGGTTGAGCTCTCGAGCCTTGGTGACTGCCTGGGCGATACCGCCACAGGCCATGATGTGATTTTCTTTGATCAGGTAGGCATCAAACAGCCCCATGCGGTGATTGTTACCACCGCCACAGGTCACGGCATATTTGAGTGCGGTACGCAGACCGGGCACCGTCTTGCGGGTGTCGAGCAGGCGGCAGTGGGTTCCGTCGAGTTCCTGGACGTACCGGGCGACCTGGGAGGCGACGCCCGCGAGGCTCTGCACGAAGTTGAGGGCGGTGCGTTCGCCGGTCAACAGGTGGCGGGCTGGCCCCTGCAGTCGGAACAGCCGCTGGTTCGGTTCCAGGTGATCGCCATCCTTGACCAGCCACTCGATGGTGACTTGGCCGCCGAGCTGGGCAAAGACCTCGTTGACCCAGGCGGTGCCACAGAAGACGCCCGCTTCTCGGGTGATGACGGTGGCCGAGCCCTGTTTGTCGGCGGGAATGAGCTGGGCCGTGATATCGGCGTTGGGATCCAGAGTTCCACCGAGATCCTCGAGCAGAGCGTGGCGCACGGCGCGCTGAATATCCTGTTGCAGCATGATGGGTCCTGTATCAAGTGGCCGGTGGCGAGAAAAAGCGGAAGGCTCCGGCGCGTGGCAATTGAGTACGCGCAAGAATAGCACGAAGCGCTCGCCCCTCCTAGGCGGTAGCAAAGGCCCCTGAGAGGGGATGGCTGACCGCCGTTCACCCTGAGCCTGTCGAAGGGGGGCTTGTTGAAGGGGTCTGGACGAAGGATTGTGGTTCGACAAGCTCACCTCGAACGGACATAAACCCGTTCGCCCTGAGCCTGTCGAAGGGGGCTTGTTGAAGGGGGCTGGTCGAAGGATTGTGGTTCGACAAGCTCACCACGAACGGAGTTAGCACACCACGAACGGAGTTAGCACACCAAAGACGGGGTTAGCGAACCTCAAACGGGGTTGGCTAACCACGAACCGAGAGCTCCTACAAAACCTCGGCGATCCATTTATCGATCCCGCTCCAGCAGTGGTTTGAGGAAGCGGGCCGTGTGGGACTCCTGACACTCGGCGACCGTCTCCGGGGTGCCGGTCACCAGGATTTGCCCGCCACCGGAGCCGCCTTCCGGCCCCAGATCCACCACCCAATCGGCGGTTTTTACCACATCCAGATTGTGCTCGATGATGACGACCGTATTGCCGTTATCCCGCAACTGATGCAGCACCTTGAGCAGTTGCTGAATGTCGTGGAAGTGCAACCCTGTGGTCGGCTCATCCAGGATATAGAGCGTCTGACCGGTGTCGCGACGGGAGAGCTCCCGCGAGAGTTTCACCCGTTGCGCCTCGCCGCCGGAGAGGGTGGTGGCCGACTGGCCTAGCGTGATGTAGGAGAGGCCAACATCGATCAGCGTCTGCAGCTTGCGGGCCAGCGCCGGTACCGCATCGAAGAAGGCGCGGGCCTCTTCGACGGTCATCTCCAGCACCTCGTGGATGCTCTTGCCCTTGTATTTGACTTCCAGCGTCTCGCGGTTGTAGCGCTTGCCCTTGCAGACATCGCAGGGGACATAGACATCGGGCAGGAAGTGCATCTCCACCTTGATGACGCCGTCGCCCTGGCAGGCCTCGCAGCGGCCACCCTTGACGTTGAAGGAGAAACGTCCCGGCTGATAGCCGCGGGAGCGTGCCTCCTGAGTGCCGGAAAACAGCTCGCGTATCGGTGTGAACAGCCCGGTGTAGGTGGCCGGATTGGAGCGCGGGGTGCGGCCGATGGGGCTCTGGTCGATATCCACCACCTTGTCCAGATGTTCCAGCCCTTCGATATCCAGATAGGGGGCGGGTTGCTCGACGGTGGCGCCGTTGAGCTCACGATGGGCGATGCGGAACAGGGTGTCATTGATGAGAGTCGATTTGCCGGAGCCGGAGACCCCGGTGACGCAGCTCATCACACCAATCGGCAGTGACAGATTGACCCTCTTCAGGTTGTTGCCGCTGGCGCCGGTCAGCTTCAACCACTTGCCGGTCAGCGGCGTGCGCTGGGCCGGTACGGCAATCTTCTTGCGACCCGCCAGATAGTCGCCGGTCAGCGAGTTCTCGTTGGCCATGATCTCGCTGGGCGTCCCCTGGGCGACGATGGCGCCACCATGGACACCTGCTCCCGGGCCTATGTCCAGCACATGGTCGGCCATGCGGATGGCATCTTCGTCGTGCTCGACCACGATGACGGTGTTGCCCAGATCCCGCAGGTGGAACAGGGTCTTGAGCAGCCGCTCGTTGTCGCGTTGATGCAGGCCGATGCTGGGCTCATCCAGCACATACATGACCCCCACCAGACCGGCGCCGATCTGGCTGGCCAGCCGGATGCGCTGGGCTTCGCCGCCGGAGAGGGTTTCCGCCGAGCGTGACAGCGAGAGGTAGTTGAGCCCGACATTGACCAAGAAGCCGAGCCGCTCGTTGATCTCTTTTAAGATCTTCTCGGCGATCTGCGCCTTCTGGCCGCTCAGTTGCAGGTTCTGGAAGAAGGCCAGCGCCTCGGCGATGGACATATTGGTGATGGCGGGCAGGTTGGTCCCCTGGATGAAGACGTTGCGCGCCTCCTGTTTCAGGCGGCTGCCGCTGCAGCTGGGGCAGGGCTGGTTGGCGATATATTTGGCCAGCTCCTCGCGCACGCTGTTGGATTCGGTCTCCTTGTAGCGCCGCTCCATGTTCGGGATCACCCCTTCGAAGGGGTGACGGCGCACCACCACATCGCCGCGGTCGTTCATGTAACGGAACTCGATCTCGGTCTGACCGGTGCCATAGAGGACGGCGCGCTGCTGATCCTTGGTCAGCTCATCAAATGGCGCTTCCGGATCGAAGTCGTAATGGTCTGCCACCGCCTTGAGCATCTGGAAGTAGTAGAAGCTGCGTTTGTCCCAGCCGCGGATGGCACCACCGGCCAGCGACAGCTCGCCATTGCCAACTACCTTCAGCGGGTCGAAGTACTGCTGTACCCCCAGACCATCACAGGTCGGGCAGGCTCCGGCCGGGTTGTTGAAGGAGAAGATGCGTGGCTCCAGTTCACTGATGGAGTAACCACACTCCGGACAGGCGAAGTTGGCGGAGAAGACCATGGGCTCTGCGGCGTCGTTGTCCATCTCCAGTACCGAGACCAGGCCACCGGAGAGGGTCAGCGCCGTTTCGAAGGATTCGGCCAGCCGCAGTTGCAGGTCGTCGCGCACCTTGAAGCGATCCACCACCACCTCGATGGTGTGCTTCTTATGCAGCTCCAGAGGGGGTGGATCCGAGAGATCACACACCTCTCCGTCGATGCGGGCGCGGATATAGCCCTGGGCCGCCAGGTTTTCCAGCAGCTGCTTGTGCTCGCCTTTGCGGTTGCGGACCACGGGGGCCAGCATCATCATCTTCAGCCCCTCGGGCTGGGCCAGCACCTGATCGACCATCTGGCTGATGGTTTGGGCGGTCAGCGGAATGTCATGCTCCGGGCAACGCGGCTCGCCGACCCGGGCAAACATCAGCCGCAGGTAGTCATAGATTTCGGTGATGGTGCCGACCGTCGAGCGCGGATTGTGCGAGGTCGATTTCTGCTCGATGGAGATGGCCGGAGAGAGCCCCTCGATGTGGTCCACATCGGGTTTCTCCATCAGGGAGAGAAACTGGCGGGCGTAGGCGGAGAGCGATTCGACGTAGCGGCGTTGTCCCTCGGCATAGAGGGTATCGAAGGCGAGTGAGGATTTGCCGGAGCCGGAGAGGCCTGTGACGACGATGAGCCGATCGCGGGGTAGCGTCAGGCTGATATTCTTCAGGTTGTGGGTGCGCGCCCCACGAACTTCGATCTTGTCCATGGCTGACCTGATAGTAAAACAAGCAATAAACGCCAGTATGGCATAGCTAGCACTGGATGAATAGACAGTTATCAGCTTCGTCCTCTCCCTGTCTATTGAGGAGAGGCAGGGCGTTCCATGGTTGCTTGCACTGGTGACATGGTTGCTTGTAGTTGTGAAAGGTACTCTTTTTCGAAACAGCCAGATTCGTGGCATACACTTTACAAAGAGCTCCGGTTGATCGCCGTCGAGCTGGTGGCCATTGGGTTGTGGAGGTCATGATGGGCAAAATGATGCAGGGAATTGCTCGGTGGCTCTGTGGTGGGGTATTGGCCTGCGGGTTGGTCGCCAGTGTGCAGGCGGCCACACCTCCGAAGGTTGGGCTGGTGCTCAAGGCGATGCATAACGAGTTTTTTGTCGAAATGGCTACCGGGGCCCAGACATACGTTACGGCACATCCGAACCAGTTGCAGCTGCAGATAGCAGGCGTTCAGAAGGAGGTGGACGTTACTGGTCAAGAGGCGATCATCAAGCAGATGATCGAAGCCAAGGTCGATGCCCTCATCGTCGTTCCGACAGATTCAGTGGCCATGCTGCCAATCCTGATCACGGCCATCAACTCCGGCATTCTGGTCATCAATATGGATAACAAACTCGATGATCGGGCCCTGGTTCTCGAAGGGGTAAATATTCCCTTTGTGGGCCCCAGTAATTTTACCGGGGCGCGTAGTGTTGGTGAGTATGTGGCTCATGCCTTGCCTCCGGATAGCAAGGTCGGATTGATTGAAGGGCCTCCTGGTGCCATCAACAGCCGAGCTCGGAGTGATGGGTTTCGAGCCGCCATGCGCTCCGCCCACATGACCATTGCCGGGATCCGGAGCGGTTATTGGGACGAAGAACAGGGATATGCCGCCGTTGCGGATCTGTTGCGGGCCGAGCCGGATGTCAAAGCCCTGCTCTGTGGCAACGATAATATGGCTATCGGAGCGGTTCGCGCCGTGGCTGAGGCTGGATTGCAAGGCAAGGTGTTGATCGGCGGTTACGACCATATTCCCGGCATACAGCCCTACATTGATGATGGGCGCGTGTTGGCTACTGCCGATCAGTATCCGGGGAAACAGGCTCAATATGCGCTCGATCTGGCTCTCAAGTCGCTGGCTCAGAATATGAGACAGGCTGACCTGCCCGGCATAGTGCAGACGCCGGTCGAGCTGGTGGTTCGTCATCGGGAGGCGGCGCCGTGAAGTCATTCTGGAATGGGTTGGTGGCAATCGGTTTGTGGTGCAGCAACCTGATGGCGGCTCCATCACCAGTGGTGCTAGATGTTTATGCGGATGTTTATCCGCCCTTTATCCGGGAGGAGGGCGGGGCGCTGGAGGGCCCCTATGTGGATGCCTTTCGGCAACTGGTAGCCGCCAAGGGGATCCAGGTGCATTTCAAACTAATGCCTGCCAAACGGCAGATGTCGGTGCTGCGGCAGCAAATCGGCAGTTGTGGGCTGGCCGTGCACTTTTCCGCTCAAGGTGCCGAGACCTTGCGTTATGTGGCCCGCGTGGCACCGATCACCCTGGCTGTTTATACCGTGGATGATTCCATCGGGCCGCTCAGCAACATAGAGGCGTTGCGGAACTACCGAGTTGGCGCCATGGATGTCGCGGAGCTCAATGAGCTGCTGGATAACGCCTCGATACGCTATCAGCCCCTGACGAAGGCTAACAGCGCGATTGCCATGCTGCAGGCGGGCCGTTTTGATCTATTGATCAGCGACATTTTGCCTGAGCTGGTGGTTCCTCCATCCGATAAGTCGAAGATCCGGCGTGTCATGGTTCTCGCTCGCGTCGAACGCTGGTTGGCGTGTAATCCACAACTGCCGAGCGAACAGATCAACGCCTTGCGCGAGGCGCTGCGGCAGGGGGTGTTTGCCGATTCGGTCGCCGATATCTGGCAGCGAGACGGGTTGCGTTCGGTCTACGATCATGTCCGGCGAGAGTGGAGTGCTCTGCCCTGAGCCGAGAAATCGGAATTTTGGTGACTGAGCCCACTCCCACGCTCTCGTATCATCGACAGGTGATCTATTCGATGTTCATCAGTTTTTAGTAAAGCTTTTTTAGCCGAGTTGCAGTAAGATCTCCGCCCATCGTCGCCTTGCCGGAAAGGTGGCAAAAACGTAATAAATTTCAATGTCTTGGAGCTAAAGCATGGCCAGTCGCGGCGTCAATAAAGTGATCCTTATCGGCAACCTGGGGCAAGACCCGGAAGTTCGTTACATGTCCAATGGCAACGCCGTCGCCAACGTGACGGTGGCCACCTCCGAATCCTGGAAGGACCAACAGGGTCAGCAACAGGAGCGTACCGAGTGGCATCGCTGCGTCATGTACCGTCGTCTGGCCGAGATCGCGGGTGAGTACCTGAAGAAGGGTTCCAAGGTCTATATGGAAGGTCGTCTGCAGACTCGCGAATGGCAGGATCAGCAGGGCCAGAAGCGTTACACCACGGAGATCATCATCAACGAGATGCAGATGCTCGACGGCCGTAACGCCGGTGGTGGTGCCAGCATGGGTGGCCAGAACCAACAGTCCGGTGGTCAGGGCAATTGGGGTCGTCCGCAGCAAGCCGCTGCCGCGCCGCAGGGTGGTTTCGCCCCGCAGGCGGCACCGCAAGCCATGGCCAGCCGGCTCCGCAGAACGCCTTCAACCAGGCCCCTGCGCAGCCGATGTACAACGAGCCCCCGATGGACTTCGACGACGATATTCCGTTCTGATTTGTCGTCAATCGTCTGAAATAGAAGAAGCCTCCGGATCCCGGAGGCTTCTTTGTTTTCGGCGTCTGTTGGGTTTTAGGCGTTTGCTGGCAGGAATCGCTCAGGCGTGAAAGGCCGGCATTAGTGCCTTGTTCTGCTCGATCACCTCATCCAGCGCCCGCTCGAGCACGGTGCCGCTGGTGATGAGCGGGTTGAGCACCAGGGCGCGCCAGGCGGTGTGGCGGTTGCCGGTGATGGCGGCCTCTATGGTCAACTGCTCGAAACTCTTCATCAACTGCAGCAGGCGCAGGGTGTCATCCGGAAATGGCGCTACGTTCAGCGGCAGTGGGCCGGAGCGGGTGATCAGCGAGCTGACTTCGACGGCGCAATCATCGGGCAGGCCACTGATGGCGCCGTTGTTGCGGGTGTTGACATGCATGATGATCCGCTTGTCGTTGTGGATGGCGCTCATCAGTTCGCAGGCAGCTTCGGAGTAGTACTGGCCACCGCGCCCCTCCAACTGCTTGGGCTTCTCTGCGAGGTTGGGGTTGCGATAGATCTCGAACAGCTGGTGCTCCAGCGCCTTGACCACCTCGCCTCGCGTGCCCTCGCCATTGGCTTCGCCCAACTCCTGTTTGAGGATGTCATCGCTCATGTAGTAGTAGCGCAGGTAGGCGCAGGGAATCATGCCCAGCCCCTTGAGCAGATGCTCGGGCCAGCGGAACGGCGGTATGTTTCTTGGCACCAGTGGATCCGGCCCCTGGGTGATCTTCTCGATCACCTCGGCCAGCCGATCCTGGCCGCGGTGCAGGATCTGGCGGGTGAATATGAAGTGGTTGAGTCCGGCCACCTGCATGATGAACTCTGATTCCTGCTGGCACTCCAGCAGTTGAGCCACCCCTTTTTGCATGATCACCGGCACATTGCACAGCCCCACAGCCTTAATTTTGCTGTGGCGTAGTACCGCTTCGGTCACCATGCCGGAGGGGTTGGTGAAGTTCAGCAACCAGGCATCCGGGCAGAGGCGTTCCATGTCGGCTGCAATGTCCAGGGCGATGGGGATGGTGCGGCAGGCATTGGCAAAACCGCCGAGGCCGTTGGTCTCCTGACCGATCAGACCATATTTGAGTGAGATGCGCTCATCGCTGATCCGGGCTTCCAGACAACCCGCGCGGAATTGCGAGCAGACATAGTCAGCACCCGACAGAGCCTGTTCACGATCCAGGGTCGCCTCGACCCGCGCCGAGATCCCGGCCTTGGCCAGCATGCGCCGGGTCAGGTTGGCGATGATGTTCATCTTCTCGCGCCCATCCTCAATATCGACCAGCCACAGCTCCCGCAGCGGGAGTTCGTGTTGTCGCTTGATGAGACCTTCGATCAGCTCCGGTGTGTAACTGGAACCGGCACCGATGACCACGATCTTGAGTCCTGACATTTTTCCACCTCATTATTGGTTTGCGAACATGATTAATTAAGACGCAACAAGTAATGGGCGACAAACGAAAAAAAAGGCGCGATGGATTAATTCAATTAATGCATCATAACCCTCATCGCCATCTCGGGTCGCTCATTGAGGAGATAATCATGCTGGTACAACAGAACCGACTGGCGTTGTTGCACACCTTCGAGGTGACGGCCATGCATCTGAGCTTTACCCGGGCAGCCGCTGATCTGCACCTGACCCAGGGGGCCGTGAGTCATCGCATTCGCCATCTGGAGGAGTTGCTCGGTTTCCGGCTGTTTATCCGCATGACGCGCAAACTGGCACTGACTCAGGAGGGGAGCCGTTTGCTGGCGACTTTGAATTCGTCCCTGCGGCAGATCAACGATGAAATCGAGGACATTCGGGCGCAGGATCTGCGCGGTTTGCTGCACATCGGCATAGCACCGACCCTGGCCCAACTCTGGTTGATGCCTCGCTTGCCGGATTTTCAGCGCAACTGGCCGAGCCTCAATCTGAAGTTGAAGGTGCGGGCCGGGGTGGTCGACTTCAATGAGGAGCTGGTGGACTTGGCCATCTACTACGGTGATGGCCGCTATGCCGATCTCTATCAGGAGCGGCTGATGAGTGAACGCCTGCTGCCGGTCTGTTCCCCGGAGTATGCGCGGCAACTCGGCTGTGACGGCAACCCCGAGCGGCTGGCCGAGGCTATTTTCATCCATGCCTCGGAGTCGACGGATGTGCAGGAGGCGGTAGGCGAATGGCGGCACTGGTGCCGCGAGCTGGGGGTCACTCTGCCGCTGGAGGAGCGAACCTTCAGCGTCAATCATTATGGACTGGCTCTGATGGCGGCGGAGTCCGGCATGGGGGTTGCCATGGGGCGCGAGGTGTTGGTGCGACCGCTGCTGGCCTCCGGGGCCTTGGTTTCGCCCTGCTCAGAGTCGGTGCCCTCCGAGCGGGGTTATGATCTCATCTGTCCTCATGAGAACCTGGGTCGTCTGCGTTTCCAGGCGTTCACCAATTGGCTGCATGAGCAGATTGCGTCGCCTGGTCGGTGAATCAGAAATGGACGGCCAGCCAGATGGTGGTGCGATCGGCGGGCGTCCAGGCGACCCTGTGCTGGCTGTGGGCCGGGATCAGCAGATGATCACCGACGTGCAGGTGATAATCACGACCATCGGCGAAGGTTAGTATCGCTTCCCCTTCGATCAGAACCACCCACTCATCCTCGTTCTGATCGTACCAGCCCGAGTCGGGAGAGCTCTGGCCGCGGGAGAGAATTCGTTCAATGGTTACTGCTCCCTTGCTGACCAGCGGTTCATTCCGCTCGGTGTCGAGTTGCGCCGGAATATCCGTCAACAGATTCTGCAACTGCATGACGCCACCTCATTCGGGTTGCCGTGATGGTGCATGGTAATAGTGAGTGCCAAGCCTCATCAGTGACTGTAGTTGACTCGGGGTCTGGCCGGTAAGATCGCGTGTCTCATGGATGAAGTGGGACTGATCGCTGAAACCACGTTCGAGAATGATAGCCAAGGGTTCGCGCCGTGGTTGCAATGCCAATTGTCGCAGCGTGTGATGCAGGCGGGCCAGACGGGCGAAGCGTTTGGGGGTTAGGGCAAAGGCCTGTTTGAATCGTCGCTCGAGATGGCGGGTGCTCCAGCCCCAGTCGCAGGCTAGCGTGTCGATGCGTTGGTTTGGCGCGTAGTAGAGCCGTTCGATCAGGGCATCCTGGGCCTGTTCTCCACTCTGGTGGTGCCGCCGCAATTGGCGGTACAAGAACTGCTCGAGTAGCTGCTGGCGGGCCTGCTGATGGGGGGCTCGAGCTAACTGTTCACTCAAGGCGGTGGCTTCGCCGGGCCAGAGTGTCTCGATGTCGGCGAACTGATCGTGTAACTCGATGAATGGCCGCGCGGTGAAGTGGCGCAGTTGTCCGGATTTGAAGCGTACGGCGATGAAGGCCAAGGGGCCTTGCGACAGGAGTTGGGTGGTCTGCTCGCGGGGGCAGATCAGGTGGGCGCCGGGCAACGGCCGCCCATCGGGCTGAAGCAGCGGCTGGCGATAATGAAACAGGCACTCGCTGCCAGTTCCAGGAAGCAACACGGGGAGCCGGGCTGGGCTAGCACTCTGCCAGCCCCAGAAACGGTCGACAAACGGTGCCAGGAGGTGGCACGGGGGATGACTCCAGCGTTCGATGGCTGTGGGCTCCATGGGTTGCTCTCCAGACCCGGTTTGCTGTTCATCATACGCCCTCGGTCTGGGGAAACCCAATGCCGAGGGCGTGTGACATTACGCAAACAGCTCATCGCCACTCTTGAAGCCCAGGCCTGGGTGGTTGTCGAAGCGCACGACGCCGACCGCCGCCTGACCTGCGACCGCTCGTTTGACCCGAGCGACACCTTCGGCACCGAAGCCACCACATAACTCGATGGCGACAATTCCGGCAGCCACCAGTTCTTGGGCGACTCGCTCTGCCTCGGCATAGCTGGCGACGGCGAGCGTGGTTACTTCGACCTCCGGGGTTTTGACCTGGGCTGTGTGCTGCACCGGATCTGCATCAGGGGCGATAAAGATAAACGCGGCTTTGAGTGACATACGGTTTACTCCTGTGATGGGTTGACAGCCACAGAGTACGGGATGGGGGTATGGCAGGATTGTAAAAAAGCGACCAGATGATGAGCGGAGGTGAGCGTATAGAGCCTGTGAAGGATTGTGGTTCGACAAGCTCACCACGAACGGGACTGGCTCACCACGAACGGAGCTGGCTCACGACGAACGGGGCTAGCTCACCAAAATCGGAGTTAACTCTCGATGAAGAATATAACCGTCGTTCGCCCTGAGCCTGTCGAAGGGAGCTTGTTTAGGAATGGTGGTTCGACAAGCTCACCACGAACGGGGCTGGATCACCACGAACGGAGTTAGCTCACCAGGAACGGAACTGGCTCACGACGAAGAACATAACCGCCGTTCGCCCTGAGCCTGTCGAAGGGAGCCTGTCGAAGGGAGCCTGTCGAAGGGAGCCTGTCGAAGGGAGCTTGTCGAAGGGACAGAACCATAAAAAAGGGTGAACCTGAGTTCACCCTAAACGTGGGACTGGCGTTGGCTAGATGCGGAATCTGTGCGCCAGACTGCTCAAGTGCTGAGCCAACGCGCTCAAATCCTTACAGGCGGTCGCGGTTTGCACCGAGGCTTCGCCCAGCTCGGTCGAGACCGTATTGATGGTGATGATGTTGCGGTTCAGATCGTCGGCCACCGAGTTCTGCTCTTCTGTGGCGGTGGCAATCTGGGTATTCATGTCCGAGATGTTGGAGACGGCAGCGGCGATCACCTCGATGCTGGTACCGGCTTGGGCCGCCCGGCTGACACACTGCTCGGCCATCTCTTGTCCCTTCATCGTCGCCTGTACGGCCTCATGCCCCCGTTGCTGCAGGGTGGCGATGATGCTGTTGATCTCCTGGGTGGATTGCTGAGTGCGCTGTGCCAGTGTGCGCACCTCGTCGGCGACGACGGCAAAGCCTCGACCCTGCTCTCCGGCCCGCGCCGCTTCAATGGCGGCATTCAGAGCCAGCAGGTTGGTCTGATCGGCGATGCCGCGGATGACCTCCAGAACCACGCCGATGCGTGAGCTGTCTTGTTCCAGTTCGTGCACCACTTGCGTGACGTGTTCGACCTCGTTGGTCACGGCCTGAATGGCTCGCAGGGTTTCCTGTACCACTTGGCCCCCAGCCATGGCCTCCTGATTGGCCTGTTGCGCGGCTTCGGCGGCTTGGGTGGTGCTGCGGGCGACCTCGTTGACCGTACTGCTCATCTCGTTCATGGCGGTGGCCAGGTAGGTGATTTCGCCTTGTTGTTTCTGCTGGCCATGGGCCGACTGGTCGGCGATGGCACTGACCTCTTCGGTGGCACTGCTGACCTGTTCGACGGCGCGGCTAAGCTCCTCGATCAGGGTGCGCAGGTTGCCCTGCATGCGGCCGAAGGCGCGGGCCAGGGTACCAATCTCATCGTGGTGGAATCGTTCGTAATCCAGCTCACTACGCAGGTCGCCATCGGCAACCTTTTCGGCTTGTGTCATTAGTCGGTGCAAGGGGGTGCGGATGAGGTTTCCCAGACTCCAGGCCGCGAGGGCCACGATCAAAAGCGAGAGGGCGATGAGACTCCAGATGTAGAGCTGGGCATCCGCGTAGAGGCGATCGCCTTCGGCGCTAGCGGCTTTGGCATCCTCATGGTTGATGGTGATCAGCTTCTGGATCTGGGCCTTGAGGGCCAGGAATTGCTTGTCACTGGCGCCATTGAGCAAGGTGGCCGCTGCAGCCAGATCACCTTGCTGGTTGAAGGCGGCAATCTGTTGATGCTGATGCAGGTAGTCACTCCAGATCTGGCCCAGCTCCTGAACGGAAGCCGCATCATCGGGATCCAGCTTCATGGCCAGCAGTTTTTTCAGCTCATCCTCCAGAATTGTCTGATCACCTTGCAGGCGAGAGGCATATTTCTGGATCTCTTCCGGGGTGTGTTTTTCCAGCATCCGTAACTGGCGACGGCGGAAGTCGGAGGCGGTGACATCGATTTTGGCGACGGTTAGCATGCGGGGAATATGTTCCTCCGCGATGATGGTACTGGTGTTATTGACCAGGGCTAGCTGGTGGATGGCAAACAGCCCCAGAGCCAGCACCACGATAGCCATCAGGCTGAATGCCAACAGCAGTTTCTTGCTGATGGGAAGATTGAGAAAAAATGACATACCGTCTCCTTGGTGATGTGCGGTCCCACTAAGCGTAGTCCTAATGGCGCCGCTGCCTAGAGGCGGCGTGTGCTTT
>JAYRLO010000308.1:0-3232 GCA_041905215.1 Aeromonadaceae bacterium | reverse complement strand
AACCACCACGGTAGTCCGTCGCTATGGCGAGACACATTATTGGCCTCCACCATGACAAAGCCGCCACGGCAAACCGGAATGAGCTCACCAAGAGACCCAACGAGCCCTTCATCAGTGACACGGTAAATAGGCGCTGACCTAAAACCACGATAGGTGTCGCGTATCGCATATTGAATAGATGGGCCAACCCCGATCCGGACGACATCATCGCCAAGTTTCCGCAATGCACGAGAAGCCGTCGGCTGACTAATCCCTAATTTTTCAACTAGTTGTCGAGTTGTCATCGGTCCCTGGCTGAGCAGCTGGCGTATCGTGTCGGAAGGGGTAGACATGATATTGAATAGCTCCATGAATAGGTGAGTGAATAGGTAGATGAATAGATAAGTGAATGACCATCCTATCAATGAATTGACAACTAGTCACTGCCCTGAATGGAACCGCCTCCAGCCCATCCTGTGCGTGATAGCGTGGAAAAACCTCGAAAGAGATTGGGCAGCATGATCGCGAATTCAACTTCGAATAAGCAACAGCCCGCAAAAACACCAAGCCCCTCTCGCAGGGGCTTTGGTGTTTCTGCCGCTTGATCCAGCCGGGCAGCCGCCAATAAGCCGATGATTTTGGCGGCATCTCGCTCATTTTCTGCGCAACGCCCTGGTCCACGACTACCTCAATATCGACCCCGAGATCATCCGCAGCGTCATCGCCCAGGGGTACGGCGAGCAACTCTTCATCTTCGCCCACCAAGGGCTCGACTGGCTGGCGGCCTCCGCGGAACCATAGCCATTCGATTTGAGCTAATCCCCTAAAACGAGGCACCCGTGCATGGTTCCTCGCGGGCCCCTATGGCAATATGCCCCTTATGCGATGAAGAGCCTCGCTGGCCGCTTAGCCTTGATGCTCGAATATGGGGTCGGCGTCACCACCCGCCAGACCCTGACCATCAAGGCACTGGACTCAGATTACTTCACGGAAGAATAACGATGGAACTGCAGAGCAACTTTGATTTTCTTGAATGCCACGCTGAACTGCTGGTACGCCTAGCTAAGACTGCAGAAGCCTGTTTCGTTCCGGATCCCAACACGACACTCATCAAGATGCGCCAATTGGCCGAAGAGTTCGCCAAAACCATTGCATCTCGTGTCGGCGTTGAGTGCGGTCCAGACATTAGGCAGGTTGACCTACTCCGAGAACTGGATCAGGTATTGCGGCTCGACAAGCAGATCAAGGATGCGTTTCATACCCTGAGAAAACTCGGTAATGCGGCAACCCATGACGTCTCTTCCTCCTCCCACCGTGATGCATTAGTCGCCCTGCGTATTGGTCATGCACTGGCAGGCTGGTTCCATACCACCTTTGGTGACGACAAGGCCAAAGAATTCAAGCTCACGGCCTTTATCGAACCACGCGACCCTTCGGAAAAACTGCGCCAGCTAGAAGAAGCATTGCTGGAGCAGCAAAAACTAGCCCGTTCCACTGAAGATCGTCTTTCCCATGCCGAAGCGTTGCGCCAGATAGAAGCGCAAAGAGCCCAAGCCGAAAAGGAACGGGCAGATGCAATGGCCTCGGAGAGTCAAGTTTGGGAGCAGTTGGCCACCGAACATGAAACCAAGCTTGCCGAATACCAAGCCAAGATGGATGCGGCAAACGTCAGCTACTTCCGGAAGTTTGCCGGATTGGACAAGAAACTGCAGGCATCCGAGATATGTCGCATCGAGAAAACATCACTGGAGCTGAACGAGAAAGAAACCCGGCTCATCATCGATCAGCAACTCACCGAAGCAGGGTGGGAGGCAGACACCATCAACCTGCGCTTTTCCAAAGGGGCTCGTCCGCTTCCCAACCAGAATCGAGCCATTGCTGAATGGCCAACCGCATCCGGCCCAGCCGATTATGTACTCTTCTGTGGGCTGTACCCCGTGGCGGTCATTGAGGCCAAAAAGAGCGCTCGCAACGTCTATGGGGCCATCGATCAGGCCAAGCGTTATGCCACAGGGCTGGAGGAGCGAGGTGCCTGCAGCATCGAAACAAGCTATGGCCTTTTCAAGGTTCCGCTGGTGTTTGCCACCAATGGCCGCCCCTACCTGAAACAGTTGGAACAAGAGAGCGGCATCTGGTTCCTTGATGTCCGGGATAACGCCAACCGTAGGCGCTGCTTAAAAGGCTGGTTCTCACCAGCAGAGTTGCAAACCCACCTACGGCAGACCCCGCAACAGGCAAATACAGAGCTGGATCAGATGGGGTTCGACTTCGAGCTGAAGCTGCGAGACTACCAGATCACCGCCATTCAATCCGTGGAACAGGCCATCAAAGAGGGAAAGTCATCGGCACTGCTCGCCATGGCGACGGGCACCGGCAAAACCAAGACCGCGATTGCCATGGCCTATCGTCTGCTGAAAGCCGAACGCTTCCGGCGCATCCTGTTTCTGGTGGACAGATCCGCGTTGGGAGTACAGGCTTCGGATGACTTCAGTGCGGTACGGCTGGAGAACCTCAGTACCTTTGCCGACACCTTTGAGGTGTTGGGCATGGTGCAAAATAAACCGCCAGTACCGGAGCCAGAGGATTCAACCAAGGTCCACATGATCACAGTCCAAGGGCTGGTCAAGCGCCTCCTCTACCCGGGTGATAACAACAAACCGAGCATCGGCCAGTACGACTGCATCATCGTGGATGAATGCCATCGTGGCTATCTGCTGGATCGGGAACTCAGCGATACCGAAATCCTGTTTCGCGATCAGCAAGACTATCAATCCAAGTACCGTGCGGTGATCGACTATTTTGATGCCTTCAAAATCGGCCTGACCGCCACCCCAGCCTTGCACACCACCGAGATATTCGGCGCCCCGATCTTCACCTACAGCTATACCGAAGCCGTGCTGGATGGCTACCTCAATGATCACGAGCCGCCGATCCGCTTACATACCAAGCTGACCGAGCAAGGGATCACCTACGCCATCAACGAAGAGGTCAAGGTCTACCACGAGACCGACAACAGCATTGAAACCTATCAGACCCCGGATGAACTCAATTTCGATGTCGGCGATTTCAACCGCAAAATCGTTGCCCCCGAGTTCACCAAGACAGTGACAAAGTGGCTCATCGAGAGTGATGCCATCAACCCCTATTCTGATGCCAAGACGCTGGTGTTCTGCGTGACGGACAAACACGCCGACGAGGTGGTAGAAGCCTTCAAGTCCGCCATCGAGGCCTATCACGGCGAGGTGGAGGATGA
>JAYRLO010000307.1:0-3235 GCA_041905215.1 Aeromonadaceae bacterium | reverse complement strand
ACTCTCTTGCCCCCGCTTTTTTGGACTTTTTGCTGACGCATATTTAACTAAATAAATGCGTTGGTGAACTTTAAAAAAAACGGCCGCATCGCGGCCGTCTCGTCAAAAGTCTGGTTACTGGAATTGGTTAATCAGCCATTGCAGACGTTCCCGCGGCGTCTTGTCTTCATCGAAGAAGTTTTGCATTCGCAGGAAGGTGATGCCACCAAAACCTGGTGAACGGTGCAGAGCCGAGGCAATCTGCTTCCACCCCTGTTCACCATAGAGTTCACCCGCCAGAGCATTCTCGCCCATCAGGGCTATGCCCAGCTCGTGCGCGGCATCGGCAAACCAACCGACCAGATCGGCCGCCCGTGAATAGCCTTCATAATCCTTGTTGATCATCTCCAGACAGGTGAAGTGCAAGGCAACCCGAGATCTATGTTCAGCTGGAACCAACTGTTCCAACAGCTGCACATATTCCCGCTGATTCTGCGGGCCAAGCGTTGGGTGTGGTTTGATGAGGCCGGCCGTAATTTCAGCCACCCGAGGTGCACTCGGATCACTGATCTCCCAGTGGATGCCCGGCACCTTGATACCGATCGGGATCGAGCGCCAGATTTCATCTTCAAAGAGCTCCAGTGTCATCTCCAGGATACGGCGTCCGTGAGCCACCAAAGCGCCGTGATACCAGGTCAAAAATTCACGAGCCCAGGCCGAATAGACGTACTCCTTGTTCTCAAACAGGTGGTCGGCTATCGGCATCGGGATTGCTTCAAACTGCGCGTGGCGCGTACCGAAGGCGTAATTGAGAGCCTGGATCGAGGCAAATCGCGATTTGAGATAACGGCGCCAGTCCTGTTCGGCCAGAGGGCTGTAGCACTGCAGGGTGCCACGATTGGGATAATTGCCCCAGTCATGGGAGTTATAGCTGGGGTAGCGCAGCTCACCGGCCGGCCCCAGACTGACATTGATCTCGGCCAGCATGCTGGCTCTGGGGGCATAGTGATCGCGAAACGCGGCGATGAAGCGCTGGTAATAAGGCATCACATAGCCATCGGCCCACAGCGAGACGTACTCCATGGAGGCGTCACCGGTTTCACTGACATATTGCAGATCACGCACCGAAGCCAGCTCAGGATGAGCCTCCAGCAACTTACCCCACAACCAGAGTGGTATGGTCTGCATGAAGTCATCATTGACGTTGCCACCTGCTTGGTGGAACGAGAGGATGGGAACCCACTGCATGTCATGCTGAGCCAGCAGGGCCACCAGACGATCGTAATAGCTCCAGTCAAACTGGCCCGCTTGGCGCCCCTCAATCAGCCCCCACCAGAGATCCGTGGAGATAGCCGTGACCCCCATGCGACGCAGGGTGCGGACCTCGTTGGCAAACTTCTGCCACTCGGCTTCCGAGAGTAGCTGACGCTGATTGGCCACCTTCAGGTGCAAGGGGCCCATGACACGGAACGCCTTGTGGCTGAGGCGAACCACCTGCCCCTGGCCATGACGCAGCCGGGTCAACTGCCGCAGTCTGGCCTCGCCGACGCCGGGCGTGAGCAGCACATCCAGATCGCGAATGACCCAACCACCATAAGAGGCATGATTCAGCACGGAGCCGATCAGATGATCCCACTGGGGGTGATCATCCAGGCTTAGACGCTGCCGGTTTTCCGCCAGCACCTGAACCCCCAACTGCTTGGCGGCGGCAAGCCAATCGCCAATCAGACGAGGCTCGCTCTCGCCATGACGCACACCGGCCCCCGTCACCAGCAAACGGCAACGCGAACGCAGGGTCTCAGGCAACAGCTGTGCAAGAGTTTGCGCGAAACTTTCATTTCGGGTCAGCACCGATTGTGGCTCGGCAATGAAACCAGCCACCACTTCGGCGAGAGCCACATCACCATGCAATAGTGCCGGAAGCCGACTCGGCAAACGCAATCCCAGGGTACTCTGTTGCCAATCCCGCCCGAATACCTCATCGGTCAGCAGTAATAACTGACGGCCATAACTGACCAGGCTCTCATGGTACCAGCGACAGAAATCGCGCTCGGCCGCACCAACCTCGGGGCCGGTCAACCGCTCGGTGATGCCGATAACCACCCCCTTGAGCACCTCGGGTTCCGACAGATCGAGCGAGGGTTGCTGCCAGGCCTGCTGCCACCCCGCCAGGGTTGCATATTTTTGCAACATCGACTTGGCGAGCAGCCCCAGAGCCTGCTGACTGTAGCAAGGGAAGTAGGCGGAGAGCCCCTCTTCGGCATAGTGGCCGAGAAACGGGTAGCGCCACTCCCCCTCGGGGCCAACGCCCAGCTGGATATGGCGCACCGCCGGGGCAAACTCGGCCATGTGGGTGGCAAAGCCCTGCATGAACTGACGAAAATAGGGGATCGTTACCTCGGAAGCCCACAGTGAGGTAGCCATCACGCTGTCACGGCCATGTTGATCGAGATATTTGAGGCTATCGATCGGCATCTGGCTCGGTAACGACTGCTGCAGACGGCCCCATAGCCAATCGGGCAACAGGCTCAAATAGCGCACATCGTTCATGCCGCGAGCGACCAGCGACAAATCGGGAATGATCTGCAGCCCCTCGCCCCGGATCAGCGAAAATAACTGTTGATACGGGCGCCACATCCTGGCTTCTTCGACCTGCTCCGGCATGAAGGGAGCAACGTGACGCCAGCTGACGGGGACTATGATGCCATCAACACCGGCCATGCGGGCACGGCGGAGTTTTTGTTGAAGTGCTTGAAATTGTTCAGGAGCTGTCGGTAACTGCAATAGATTGCGAGTCAAATCGGCGCTCAGATGAACCCATACTTGCAAGGGCTTCTTGATCGTATCCATATCTCTCTCTGGCCATGTAGGGCATGGCAACTGGAATGTCCGCTGTGTTTTCCCGTCCCTAGGGCACAACTGCAATTCTGGTATGCTTTTCAACTCACCGCCTTGTGAGATGGCTCACATAATAAGCCATGCGTAGGCGCAAAGACCGTGGGAATACCCATGGCTCCGGAGCTCAATGCTCTGTCGCACGGCCAGTCACTCGTCTAGCCTATTATCCTGCCCCAGCAGATTACACCAAGATGGTGAGCGTGCGTTAATCTGGTGCATGTTGATGGATTAAAATAATATTTCTCAATAGGTTATATGAATAAAATTCAACTCCCCCCTACCAAAATGCGATGCATCTCAGATATTATCAACCGCTAAAGGATAACGCTTTAAGGGAATATTTATGCGTGAAATCTCC
>JAYRLO010000306.1:0-3264 GCA_041905215.1 Aeromonadaceae bacterium | reverse complement strand
ATTGCCAGCCTTGCTCTTGGTTTCCACATCGTGGAACGAATCAAATAACAACAGGGTGTGTGACAGCGCCTTGGCAGCGATCGGTGCCAGCGTGGCATCATCGAGCAGGTCAATCAGCGGTTGGATGTTGTAGCCACCCTGCATGGTGCCGAGCAGTTCGACCGCACGCTCCGCAGAGACGATCGGCGAGCTGACCTCACGCTTGGCAACCGCGGCCAGAAAGCCGGCCTTGACGTAGGCCGCCTCATCGACCCCTGGCGGCACACGGTCGGCCAGCAGCGACAGCAGCAGGGCCTCCTCGCCAGCCGGCGGGGCTTTCAGCAGTTCAACCAGGGCCGCTACCTGTTCGGCAGACAACGGCTTGGGGGCAACACCTTGCGCGGCGCGCTCGGCGACATGTTGGCGATAGCTCTCTAACACGGTCACACTCCTCTCAATCAAAATCCGGTCGCTTGACGACACTCATCCTTGATGCCAACGCCGAGGCGTGGCAGGTGTTTCAACTATATAGCCTTACATCAGTAATGAAAAATATACTCATCATAACTTTCATGAATATAAGTCACTCCTAAAACCCGAACGAATTGCCAAAGAACAGATAAAAGGATCCCTCACCGGCACTGGCCCGGCCATAGGCCAGATAGACAGGTCCGAACAGGGTATCGGCCCCCAGATAGACACTGCCTGCGGTATACATATCGTTCCAGTTTATCTCCTTGCGCTCATGCCAGACGTTGCCGCGCTCCAGTGACCAACCGGCATACACCGGATAGCGGAAAGCGCCAAAATCGTTATCCAACAGACGATAACGATAGATAAAGGCGCCGAACAGCTTGTAGCGGTCGTTAAGTTGGTAACGCTGCATCCCGGAAAGGGAGAACAGCCCCCCCAGATCCTGCAGGTACATCGGCAACATCTGACTGATGGTCGAACTGCCACCACTTAGCCGCAGGTTGATCGCCTGGCGCTCAGTCGGCGACATCGCCTTGAACAGGTTGAAATTGGTCACGGAGGAGAGGGCGCCGTCCGGGAGCAGCCAACCGCCCTGGGCATACACGCCGGATAGCCGTGCCGCGACATAGTCACCATGTGACGGGAAGGCGCGGCTATCCAAGGTGTCGTAGAGATAATCCAGATGCGGGCCAGCACTGTTAATGCGCTCGGTCCCACTATAGCCATCGATCGACAGCGAGGTGGTGGCCGCCTCAACCCCGAGCTCAAACCGGCTCCATGGGCGACGATTCCAGCCCAGATCGGCATTCACCTTCCACGAACCAGACTCCAGCGTGACATAACGGCTGCCATCCTCGACCTGAATATCACCCAGGGTCTGACTGCTCGACAGATAGACCGGCCGACTTTCGCTTCGATAGTCGAGCCCGGTGCGGGTATAGAAACGTAGCCGCTCGTCAAGCGGTGCATACCACTCGGTGCGGAAATGCTTCTGGCTGCCCAGCACCACCTCGTTGCGCCACTCGGCCCCCAGCGGCGTCAGATTGGTCAGGGTATAGGAGAGGCCATAGGTGTAATCAGAGCGGCTGTGGAAGTCGTCCTCCATGCCGAGGGTGAAATCGAGATAGTTCGGCCCCCAGCTTTTCTCCTTCACATCCACCACCAGCACATTGCGGCCATCGCGGGCATCGACCTGATAGCCGACTTGCTCCAGCGTCCCCTGGGCATTGACCCGGGCAACCGCCTCCTCCAGATCGTCGGTGGTCTGTACCTCACCGGTGGGCACCGCCAACAGTTTGCGGATCACCCCCTCATCCAGCCGCGAGTGGTTGTGCACCTCAATATGGTCGATGTAATAGGCCGGTTGCGCGCCAAGTTGGGCCCGGCGGTCCAGCCTGGCCTGCAGATGGGCACGCCAGGCAGCGGGCGACAGTGACAACGCCTGCAGCCGCTTCACCATGCCCCGCGCAGCCGATTCCCCGCGCAACTCAATCAAGCGCATGCTGGCAAAATCGGAGACCGAGAAGCTGTTCACCTCTGGCGTCAGCAGAATGTCACGCTCATGCAGTAGCGCCAACTGACGTTCAGTCCCCGCGCGGGTCATATAGGTGGTGAGCTGATCGATCATCCCCAATGCCGAATCGAGTTGCTGACGCGTCTTCAACTGGGCAGAGATATCCACGGCGATGATCACATCCGCCCCCATCTGGCGCGCCACATCGACCGGCAGGTTATTGACGATGCCGCCATCGGCCAATAGACGCCCCTCAAGTTCCACCGGACGCAACGCCCCCGGGATCGACATCGAGGCCTGCATGGCTTGCGCCAGGTTGCCATGGTCGATGGCCACCGCATCAAAGGTCTCCATATCGGTGGCTACCGCGCGGTACGGGATCGGCAGATCATCAAAGTGTTTTTGTGCCGGCAGGTTAGAGGTGGCATCGCGCAACAAGGCGGCCAGCCCCTGCCCCTGATACACCCCTTCCGGCAAGGTCAACCGCCCGTTATTCAGCCCAACATCTGCCTGCAGCTGGAACTCATCCGCCTGCTGCTTCTTGCGCAGGGAGAGCACCTCACGGCCCGGTTTGTCCTGATACCCCCGGCTCCAGTCCAGATCCTGGGTCTTGGCAATCACCTCATCCGCCGAATAGCCCATCGCATACATACCGGCGACATAGGCACCCATACTGCTGCCGACCACAATATCCACCGGCACATGCTCGGCTTCGAGCACCTTGAGCACGCCGAGATGGGCCGCCCCCTTGGCCCCGCCCCCACTCAGCACCAACGCCACCTTGGGGCGGGCCTCCGCCACAGCCGACAGCGCCATCCAGCCACACAGCACCAGCAACAACCCGAGTACGCCACGCCTCACCCTATCCCACTTCATGTTCTGTTGTTCGCTCCGGCTATGTTGATCTGAACGGCTCGCCTGGCCGGGACACCCGTCGGCGATGCACTGTCCGTAACAGTAGCTTGATTAAACAGGAAAAGTGGTCGGTGATCTGCCCGATTGAACGAGTTTTCCTGCTGTTCAGCGGAATTTATCCTCGCGCCGGTCATGGTCCGAATTGTCGTCATGCCCGCGCAGGGGGCATCCAGTGACCAGCAGGGGCGCGGGGCCCCCGCTTTCGCGAGGGCGACGAGACAAACAAAAAAAGGCCACTCGCGAGAGTGACCTTCTTATCGACCAACACTGTCGTGCCCGGTCGGCTTAGCGCCTTTTGGATCAGCGCCTTTTGGATTAGCGCCTTTTGGATTAGCGCTTCTGGGATCAGCGCTTCTTGGCCTTGGCGTTCGGCAGGTCGGTGA
>JAYRLO010000019.1:0-18595 GCA_041905215.1 Aeromonadaceae bacterium | reverse complement strand
CTGTTCGGAGAGCTGATTTTTACTCAATACCTGTCCGACATGCTGACACAGGGCGGCCAGCAGACTGAACTCTGTGCTGGTCAGATCCAGCAACTGCTCCTGCCAGAAGGCCTGACGGCGGCGGGTCGAGAGTTGCAAGGCTCCGAGTTGATACTCGCCATCGCTGCTGTCGACCTTTTCCGGGGCACTTCGACGCAGAATGGCGCGGATGCGAGCTACCAATTCGCGGGGGGTACAGGGTTTGGCAACGTAATCGTCGGCACCCGTCTCCAGTCCAAGGATGCGATCGACATCGTCACCGCGCGCGGTAATCATCAGCACTGGCAGATTGCTCTGCTGCCGTAACTGGCGCAGTACCTCGCCACCATTCATCAGCGGTAGCATCTGGTCGAGCAGCAAGATGTCAAACTCCCCCGAGCGAGCAGCTTGCAAGCCGCTACGGCCATCGTGGCAGACCGTCACGGCAAAGCCCTCGCGGCTGAGGTAGTCATGCTGCAAGGCACACAATTCCTGATCGTCATCGACCAATAGAACCCGGATCATAAAGCTACTCCGTAAGCGGTAACTGGGCCCTCATCGCGCTGACGAGGTTCTGGGCCTCATGATACGAAATGGCCCTGGTTGAACAAGCATCAGGCCATAAATGACCTGGACTTTACCTTATTTTACACGCTGTTGTGCGTTGGTTGGCTCCCCTGGCTCCGTCGTCAGCCAGGAGGTCAGGGGTGGATGAAGCTGCTCCAGGATCTGCAACTGCCCCTGAGCATTGGGATGCAGGCCATCGGGGAGCAGCAAGGCGGGATCCTGGATCACCTCGGTCATGAAAAACGGCAGTAAGGGCACCTGATAACGGTTGGCCAACTCCGGGAAGATGGACTCGAATTGTTGGATATAGCGAGCGCCGTAATTGGGAGGGAGCCGGATCTGGGTCAAAATCGCATGGATGCCTCGTGTTTGCAGCCGCTGCAGCATGAGATCCAGATTCTGGCGCGTCAGTTTTGGCGGCAGGCCGCGCAACCCATCATTGGCCCCTAACTCGATGAGCACCCAGTCGGGTTGATGGCTCTGCAGTGCCGCGTCCAGACGAGCCAAGCCACCTTGGGTGGTTTCACCGCTGACGCTGGCGTTGATCAGCTGGATGTCGATGCCCTGCTGCTGCCAACGCTGGGCGAGTCGTGTCGGCCAGCTCTGCTCGGGTGGGAGTTGATAGCCGGCACTCAGGCTGTCGCCATAGACGAGCAGGGTGGTAGCATGGCTGGTAACGACGCAGAGTGCGCACAAGGCACAGAGGATCCGAAGCATGGCAGAACCTTCGATGATAGTGGTACGGAACGTGAGCCAACGAGTCACGTTAGGCGCTGAAACTCTGACCATACTTCAGGGGATAGATCTGGAAGTCAAGACAGCGGAGACGGTGGCGCTGGTCGGAGCCTCCGGCTCGGGAAAGTCGACCCTGCTGAGTCTGTTGGCTGGCCTGGATCTGGCCAGCGAGGGGGATATCCAGGTTGCCGGTATGATGCTATCTGCTTTAGATGAGGAGGGGCGAGCCCGTTTGCGAGCCGAACAGATTGGTTTCATCTTCCAATCCTTTTTGTTGTTACCAGGGTTGACGGCACTGGAGAACGTCATGCTGCCGGCCGAGATCCGGGGCTTGCCCCAGGCTCGGGAGAAGGCCAGTCGCCTGCTTGCTGAGGTTGGGTTGGCGGATCGACTCCACCATCATCCGGCCCAACTCTCCGGCGGCGAACAACAGCGAGTGGCGATCGCCCGCGCCTTCATTGGCCAGCCAACTCTGTTGCTGGCCGATGAGCCGACCGGCAATCTGGATCGCCACACCGGTGACAAGATCGCCGATCTGCTTTTTCAATTGAATCGGGAGCATGGCACCAGCCTAGTGATCGTGACCCATGACGAGCGGCTGGCGGCCCGTTGTGATCGGCGGTTGCATCTGCAAGGGGGGCGCTTGCAGGAGCCCGAGCAGGCGGCTCGGGCCGTGGGCATCCAGCCATGACCGCCGTGCTGGATAATCGTCCGGCCACCGGGCTGTGGCCTTTGGCGCGACGTCTGGCCTGGCAAGAGGGACGCCATGGCATCCTGCGGGGCTTTGTGCTGGCGCTGGCGTTGGCGATTGCCTGCGTGCTGTGTGTCAGTCTGGTGGCCGATCGGCTGCAACAGGCGTTGGGCCTGGGGAGTCGTGAGTTTCTCGCGGCGGATCTGGTGTTGCAGAGCAGTCGTGCTGTTCCGGCCAGCCAGTTGCAGGCCTTACCACCAGAAATCGAGATGAGTCGTACCTTAAGTTTCTCCTCGATGTTGTTCGTCGGTGAGACGATGCAATTGGCTTCCGTCAAGGCCGTCAGCAGTGGCTATCCCTTCTACGGACAGTTGCAGCTGAACCCTTCAGGGACGGTGAAGCCTGGAGAGATCTGGCTATCGCCACGGCTGATGGCGTTGTTACAGGCTAAAAAAGGTGACTCACTCGAGCTGGGTAATATGACGCTGCGGGTTGCCGGGCAGTTGTTGCAGGAGCCGGATGAGAGCTTTTCTCCCTTCTTGTTAGCCCCCAGAGCCATGATCCATCTGGATGATGTGGCCCGAGCCCAGGTGATCCTGCCGGGGAGTCGGCTCCAGTATCGTTACCTGTTTCGCGGTCACTGGCAGGCGGTGGCCGCCTGGCAAGCCAGATTGCAACCGAGCTTGAGCGTCGATCAACGATTGTTGCAGCCGGGCACGAGTACCCAGCTCAGTGGTGGGGCTCTGCAACGCAGTGAGCGCTTTTTTCGCTTGGCTTCACTGATGGGGGTGCTGCTGGGCGCCTTGGCGATGCAGATAGCGATGAACCACTTCACTCGCCGTCAGGCGGACAACATGGCGCTACTGAAGACGCTGGGGGCTAGTCGCCGCCAGTTGTGGGTCTGGATGGTTAGCTTGCTCGGTTTGCTGACGGGAGTTGCCTGTGTGCTGGGCGGCGTGTTGGGTTACCTGTTGCACCTGGGATTCCTGCAACTGCTGGGGAATTTACTTCCCCCCGAGATGCCACCTCCCTCCTGGCAGCCGTTTATCCTGGGGGCTCTGATCAGCCTATTCATCACCTTGCTGCTCTCGGTTGTACCATTTTGGCGTCTGCTGGCGACGCCACCGCAGCGGGTGCTGCGGCAGCAGTTGCATGGTGATGTTCCTGGCTGGTTGGCCCTGCCCTTGATTACTGGGGGAACCCTGCTGCTGGGGTGGTGGTTTACTGGCGATGCGCGCTTGAGCCTGGGGTTGTTGCTGGGGATGGCGCTGCTGTTGCTGGTGCTCGGTGTGCTGGCCTATGGCCTCTTATGGATACTGCCGGAGGGGCGATCCGGTACAGGCTTGGCGTTGGCATTGCGTCATCTGCGGCGTGAGCGCTGGAAGAGCCTGAGTCAGCTGGCGGCGATAGCCCTGGCACTGCTATTGATTGGGGTGTTGTGGGCTAGCCGCATGGCGATACTGGCCGGTTTTGATCAGCAGTTGGGTGGTGATTTACCAAACCGTTTCGTGCTGAACATTGCCGATGGTGACAAAGCCGGGTTGCAGCTCTGGTTGCAAAAACGGCAGATTGCTCATTCATCGTTTTATCCGATCATCCGTGGGCGTCTGACCCAGATCGACGGTCAGCCGGTGGCTCAGGAGGAGGGCGATGCAGGCCGGGCGGGTGTCAACCGGGAGCTCAGCATGACCTGGTTGGCTCAGGCGCCGGCCCATAATCAGCTGGTGGCTGGTCAGTGGTGGCATTCCGGTGAGCGCGGGCTGGTGTCAGTCGAGCAGGGCGTTGCCGAACGACTCGGCATCGAGCTTGGCGATACCCTGCAGTTTAGCATCGAGGGGCGTCAGCTCTCGGCCCGGGTCGGCTCGCTGCGCAAGGTCAACTGGCAGGAGATGCAGCCGAACTTCTTCATGATCTTCTCTCCCGACCTGCTGCATGATTTCCCGGCCAGTTGGCTGGCCAGCCTGCGGTTACCCACTGGTCAACCGCAGTTGGAGGTCGAGCTGGTACGCCAGTATCCGGCCCTGACCCTGATCGATACCGACAGTATCATGCAGCGGCTGCAGGGGGTCCTTGAGCAGATCAGCCGGGCACTCGGACTGATGTTCAGCCTGGTGGCGCTGGCGGCTGTGCTGGTGTTGTTTACTCAGGTGCAAGCCGGTATCGCCCTGCGCTGGCAGGAGCTGGTGTTGATGCGTACCCTGGGTGCCGGGCAAACCTTGCTGCGTCGCGCCCTGCGTTGGGAGCTGTTGGCGACCGGTGCGCTGGCTGGCAGTGCCGCTGCACTTTGCTGTGAAGGTGTCATGTGGCTATTGATGCAGCTGTGGAGCGAGTTGGCCTGGCAGCCGCATTACCAGCTCTGGTTAGCGCTGCCACTGCTGGGGATGGGACTCGTTCTGCTGGCGGCCTACGGCCCGATGCAGCGCCTGCTTGGTGCCGTGCTGGCTCGCCGTCTACGCCAGAGCTGAATGCGACCAGGATCAGATCTCGGCTACGGAGATGCGTGACTTGCTCTCCTTGAACAGGTGACGTAGCGCCGGGGCCAGATCGGGATGACGGAAATGAAAACCGGCATCCAGCAGTCGTTGCGGCACCACGTTCTGACCGTAGAGCAGCAGATCCGCCATCTCCCCCACTAGCAGTCGGAGTAACCAGCCAGGCATTCGCAGCCAGTGAGGCTTGCCCAAGGTCTGTGCCAGCAGACGGGCGAACTCCTGCTGGCTGACGGCGTGTGGTGCCGTCCCGTGATAGACCCCCTGACAGCTGGTGTGCTCGAGCAAGAAAGCGATTATCGCTACCAGATCCTCCAGCAGGATCCAGGAGACCTGCTGCTGGCCATCGCCGATCGGGCCGCCGGCGCCCAGTCGGTAGGCGGGTAGCATCTTGGCCAGAGCGCCGCCCTCGCGCCCGAGTACCAGACCGATGCGCAATATACAGACGCGGCAGCCGTAGTCGACGGCCTCCTGGGCCAGCTCTTCCCAGCGACGACAAACCTCATGGGTGAACTCCGGGTGGACTCGTGGCTCCTGTTCCGTGATGGGTTGCGCCCCTTGGCGACCATAGAAGCCGATGGCGGAGGCATTGATCCAGGTTTGGGGTGGGTTGCAGCAGTGGCGCAGCCGTTCCAGCAACGCCTCGGTCAGCTGCCAGCGACTCTCGCAGATGCGGCGCTTTTGCTGTGGGCTCCAGCGTCTGGCGGCGATGGGCTCTCCGGCCAGATTGATGATGGCATCGAAGCCATCCAGCGAGTCGAGTTCGTCCAGAGTCAGGAATTGTTCGACTCGGGGCCCAAGGCAGCGCTCGGCACTCGGTTTATCACGGGTCAATACGCACAGACTATGGGCTTTGCCGAGCGTGGTGACCAACTGATGGCCGATAAATCCGGTGGCTCCGGTGATCAATATACGCATGACGTGCTCCTTTTCGCATCGGGCTGCCAAACACTAGATTGCGGTGCTGCCTTACTGATCTTAGTCCTGCTTGTCACGCCGCGGGGGTACACGTGCGGTGATTGCGATCCATTTCGATGACAATCTCGTGATCTTATCCACATTAACTGTGGGTAACTTTGTAGATTACTACTGGAATTGTTGCTGATAGATGGCTACGCACCATGGCTGTCGCGGCTTGCTTGTTTCTGCCCCTGGTTCGTGTGAGCCGGGCTGTTTTTGCGTCGGGTTATCAAACTACAGCTGGATAGGGACAAAAAAGTTATGTCCCAGTTATGCGTTGATAGATCCGCCGGATATTGGCCTGGAGTCCGGACGAACGCAGACACGTCGTGAATACTTCCTTGTAGCCTCGATGGCGGCATCCCTGCCGCCAACGGTCTGCTTTTCGTCCAGACTCCATCCCTCTAACTAGCAGTTCCGACTCATCACAGCGACTTAGGTAGCGCTAAGCTGACCCTCTGCGCCAGGGATGGCGCGGCGGAGCCCCCATGGATGGGTTCACGGCGAGTCAGCGTGCGCCACCTTGTCGATGTCGATGTAGCTGTGATTCTCAACAGGTAACTGGGACAGAGCCACAAAAAAAGGGAGCGCATGGCGCTCCCTTGTCAGTGTCGCATCGAACATCAGGCCTTGCTGGCTGCTTCGGCTTGAGCTGATTGGATGGCGGTCAGGGCAATGGTGTAGACGATGTCGTCTACCAGGGCGCCGCGTGACAGATCGTTCACCGGCTTGCGCATGCCTTGCAGCATGGGGCCGATGGAAACCAGATCCGCTGACCGCTGCACCGCCTTATAGGTGGTGTTGCCGGTGTTCAAATCCGGGAAGATGAACACTGTGGCTTGTCCGGCAACCGGTGAGTTCGGTGCCTTGGACTTGGCCACATCCGCCATGATGGCCGCATCGTATTGCAGTGGACCATCGATGATCAGATCCGGGCGTTTCTCCTTGGCGATACGGGTCGCTTCGCGCACCTTATCGACATCGGCACCGGCACCCGAGGTTCCGGTGGAGTAGGAGATCATGGCCACGCGCGGCTCGATACCAAAGGCCTTGGCCGAATCGGCGGACTGGATGGCGATCTCGGCCAACTGTTCGGCATTCGGATCCGGGTTGATGGCGCAGTCACCGTAGACCAGAACCTGATCCGGCAGCAGCATGAAGAAGACCGAGGAGATCAGTGACGATCCCGGGGCCGTCTTGATGATCTGCATCGGTGGGCGAATGGTGTTGGCGGTGGTGTGTACGGCACCGGAGACCAGACCATCGACCTCGTTGCGCTCCAGCATCATGGTACCGAGTACCACGTTGTCTTCGAGCTGTTCACGGGCGACGACCTCGGTCATCCCCTTGCTCTTGCGCAGCTCAACCAGACGTGGGACATAGCGTTCACGCACATCCAGCGGGTTGATGATCTCGACGCGATCGTTGAGCACCACCCCTTGCTGTTCGGCAACGCGACGGATCTCGTCCGGGTTACCCAGCAGTACCGGGCGACCGATGCCGCGCTCGGCACAGATGGCGGCGGCCTTGATGGTGCGTGGCTCTTCGCCTTCCGGCAGCACGATGCGCTTGTTGGCTTCGCGGGCCTGCTCGGTCAGCTGGTAGCGGAAGGCCGGCGGGCTCAGACGACGGGAACGGCTGGAAGCTGCAGTCAGGGAGTCGAGCCAGTGTTTATCGATGTGGCCGGCGACGTAGTCCTGTACCAGCTCGATACGTTCGATGTCATCGGCCGGGATTTCCAGATTGAAATTTTGCAGGCTGACGGCAGTTTGCCAGGTGTTGGTGTCGATCATCATGATCGGCAGGCCGGTCTGCATGGCTTGCTGACACAATGCCATGACTTGCGGCTCCGGATGATAGTTGCCGGTCAGCAGCAGGGCACCGAGCTTGACGCCATTCATCGCGGCCAGACAGGCGGAGACGATGACATCGGAGCGGTCACCGGAGGTCACCAGCAGGCTGCCTGGACGGAAATGCTCGACCATGTTGTGGATGGAGCGGGCACAGAAGGTCACCTGATGCAGGCGGCGCTTGGCGATTTCCCCTTCGTTGAGGATCTTGGCATTCAGATGAGTTGCCAGATCTTTAGCACGCGGGGCGATTAATTGGGTGTTCCACGGGATGCAACCCAGGATGCGCAACGGGCTCTTGCCGAAGAATTGCAGCACTTCCAGGTTGTTTTCCATGTCGCCACTGCTGTGGTGGGCTTCGAACATCTCGGTCAAGTCGGGACGGGTGATGCCATGTTCATCGACCGGGGCACCCACCTTGTTGATGATGCAACCGACAATTCGCTTGTTCTGCACGCCACCGAAGTTGGAGCTGGTGATCTCGATACGCTCCTTGAGCTTTTGGCTGGAATCGTTACCAGGATGGGTAACAAAAACCATGTCGGCATCCAGTGCGCTGGCGATCTCGTAGTTGAGTTTGTTGGCAAACGGCTGCTTGTCGACCGGTACCAGACCTTCAACCACCACCACTTCGGCGCCACTCTCTTTGACGTGATTTTCATTCATGGCCACGATCTCTTCGAGCAAGACTGCGGTATTGCCGGAGGAGATCATGTTCTCTGCGTAATGCAGGGAGAGTGGTTCAGGAGGGGTGATGTTGGAGCCGGCGCGGGTGAGCAAGTTTCGGTTGAGCGACCGGTTTGAAGAAGCTGACGTTGACCCCGTGTCTTTCCATTGCTCGGACCATGCCGAGACTCACGGAGGTGACGCCTACACCGGAGCCAATCGGGATAAGCATGATAGTGCGTGCCACTGGTGTATCCCCTAGTTGATGAACATTTGGCTAACTAAAAGGCTGCCCGAAGGCAGCCTTGCTATTTTACCTAGTCTGTATCAGGCCGCCACCAATTCCAGCGCATCATTGGCAATTACCCACTCCTCGTTGGTCGGGATAACCAGTGCCACTGTGCTGCCAGTTTCGGTAATGATGCCCTGCTTGCCAAAACGGGCCTTCAGGTTGGCGTCCGAGTCGACCTTGAAGCCCAGCAATCCCAGGCGATTCAGGGTCATTTCACGGATCGGAGCCGAGTTTTCACCGATGCCACCCGTGAACACTACCGCATCCAGGCGACCGTCGAGGGCTGCCGTGTAACTGGCGATGCTCTTGGCCAGACGGTAGCAGTAGAGCTCCATGGCCCGTTTGGCTGTCTCCTCGCTTTGATAGTTGTCTTCGACGAAGCGGCAGTCACTGGTGACGCCGGTCAGCCCCAGCAGGCCGGACTCCTTGGTCAACATGGTGTTGATGGCGTCAAGGCTCATGCCAAGGCTATCGTGCAGGTGGAAGATGATGGCCGGATCCAGGTCGCCGCAGCGGGTTCCCATCACCAGACCTTCCAGCGGCGTCAGTCCCATGGAGGTATCGACCGACTGACCATTCTTGATGGCGCAGACCGAGCCACCGTTGCCCAGATGGCAGTTGATGATATTCAGCTCATGGAGCGGCTTACCCAGGATCTCGGCGGCCTGCAGGCTGATGTAGTAGTGGCTGGTGCCATGCATGCCATAACGACGAATGCCGTGGTCGGCATACATGGCGTAGGGCAGGGCATACAAATAGGCACTCTCGGGCATACTCTGGTGGAAGGCGGTATCAAATACCGCGACGTTCGGCAGCGCAGGAAAGGCTTTCTGGGCGGCACGAATACCCACCAGGTGGGCTGGATTGTGCAAAGGCGCCAAGGCAATACAGGCTTCGATGCCCTGGATCACGGCCTCGTCGATGATCACGGATCGCGTGAATTTTTCACCGCCATGGACGACACGATGGCCGATGGCGAAAAGGTTTTCACGTAGGTCCGGTTTTTTAGCCAGTATCTGGTTGACGATGAAGCTTAGGGCTTCGCCATGAGCGGCACCCGCTCCCAGTTCGGCAGACTCTTTCTGATCGGCCAGTTTCCACTTGATGCGCGCATCATCCAGGTGCAGGCATTCTGCCAACCCGGAGAGTTGCTCGTCACCTGTGGTGGCATCAATGACGGCAAATTTGAGGGAAGAACTGCCACAGTTCAGTACGAGGACCAGTTTGCTGCTCATTCGTAGTAAATCCTATCTATCTTTTTAACGGGTTTACTGCCTGGAATGGGTAGTTTTCCAGCAGAGTTAACGTATGCTTACATTAAAGGTGCTGTTAGCGCGTCCGGCTTCAAGACATCTGCTACAACCTCAGAATGTAATCTGTGAGGCTCGATGAGGCGAAGTGCCGGAAAATCAAGCGAGCGAAGGATACAGGGGAAGCATAAAAATAACAATTCATCTCGTTGTAAAGCATGTAACCATTTTCAAAGTGTGGTTATTGGCCTTGAGGTAGAAGATATGACTGCTTTTAACAAAAAGATACAAATGGGCCATGGCTATCTCTCCCTGTGGCCGAAAGAGAAATCCCTTGCCGCGTTGTTCCCGGAAAATCGCGTGATCGCTGCCGTCGAGTTCGCCGTGAAGTGGGTGCCAGCCGTGGTAGTTTGCAGCCTGCTGCTACAGTTTCACGTTGGTCTGCCAGCGATGTGGCCCGTGGTCATTGCGAGCGTTCTATTCATGGTCAGTCTGCCGCTGCAAGGCTATTACTGGTTGGGACAGCGGGCGCAGACGCCGCTACCGCCAGCTCTATCCCGCTGGTATGCCGAGATCAACCAGAAGATGGGTAAGAGCCACCTGAACAACAAACCCCGATATTGGGAGTTGGCCGAGACTCTTAGCCTGGCATTCCAGAAGCTCGATCGAGCGATGATCTACTATTGAGCATCGCCCATACAACGAACAAAGCCACCCAGGAGGGTGGCTTTTTCATTGGGCAGAAGCTGGACAATCAGTAAATCACATTTGGATGGTATTTGCCGATGATGTCGCGGATGGTATCCATGGTCTCTTTTTTCGGTGGGTGAATATCCCCCAGCATGTACTTTTCCCCCATGGCTTCCCACTTGTGCTTGCCCAGCTCGTGATAGGGCAACAGCTCCACCTTCTCGACGCAACCGTTCAATTCATCGTGGATGAAGCGGCCCAGCGCTTCGGCTCCGGCCACATCGTCACTCCAGCTGGGAACCACGACATAACGGATCCAAATCTTCTTGCCCTTCTTGGCCAGATAACGGGCAAAATCCAGGCAGTATTTGTTGCTGACATGGGTCAGAGGGATATGAATGTCATCATTCATGTGCTTGATGTCGAGTAGCACCAGATCGGAGACATCGAGCAGGGCATCCAGGGCTTGATCGTAGTGACGAATGAAGCCGTTGGTATCGAGGCAGGTATGGATGCCATTTTGCTTGCACGCCTTAAACAGTTCGGTGACGAACTCTTTTTGCAGCGTCGCTTCGCCACCGGAGGCGGTTACTCCACCACCCGAAGCGTTAATGAAGTGCCGGTAGGTGAGCAGATCGTTCATCAGCTCATCGACTGTCACCTCTTTGCCGCCACCGGTGTCCCAGGTGTCGCGGTTATGGCAGTAGAGGCAGCGCATCAGGCAACCCTGCATGAAAACGATGAAGCGAATGCCGGGTCCGTCGACAGTGCCACAGGTCTCAACCGAGTGGATCCGTCCCTTGAGTGGCGCCGAATTTGGCATAGATAGGCTCCGATAGATTTATTTTGGCTGCCATTTTAAGCGATTAGTGCCATTAACTCACTGAGTTTAGCCGCTTGCTTCTTGTGATTTTAGCCGAGCCGGAAATAAAAAACCCCCGGCGAGCCGGGGGTTTTGCAAACCACTCACGCAATCCGTTATTACATGGATTGAGTGAAGGTCCGGGTGATGACGTCTTGCTGTTGTTCCTTGGTCAAGGAGTTGAAGCGGACGGCATAACCAGAGACGCGGATGGTCAACTGCGGATACTTCTCCGGGTTTTCCATGGCGTCGAGCAGCATTTCACGGTTCATGACGTTGACGTTCAGGTGTTGACCGCCTTCGACATTGGCTTCGTGGTGGAAGTAACCATCCATCAGACCAACCAGGTTAGCCTTCTGAGAGTCAGCTTGCTTGCCCAGTGCGTTCGGCACGATAGAGAAGGTGTAGGAGATACCATCCTTCGCATAGGCAAACGGCAGCTTGGCGACTGAAGTCAGAGAGGCAACCGCACCCTTCTGATCGCGGCCGTGCATCGGGTTGGCACCTGGGCCAAACGGAGCGCCGGCACGACGACCATCCGGAGTGTTACCAGTCTTCTTACCGTACACCACGTTGGAGGTGATGGTCAGTACAGACTGAGTCGGGATGGCGTTGCGATAGGTCTTGTGAGTGGCGATCTTCTTCATGAAGCGCTCAACCAGGTCGCAAGCGATGGCATCAACGCGCTCATCGTTGTTACCGAATTGCGGGTATTCGCCTTCGATTTCGAAGTCGATGGCCAGACCGTCTTCGTCACGGATTGGCTTGACCTTGGCGTACTTGATGGCAGACAGGGAGTCGGCGGTCACAGACAGACCAGCGATACCACAAGCCATGGTACGGATCACATCACGGTCATGCAGTGCCAGCTGAATGGCTTCGTAGCTGTACTTGTCGTGCATGTAGTGAATGATGTTCAGAGCGGTGACGTATTGGGTAGCCAGCCAGTCCATGAAATGGTCCAGGCGATCCATGACATCATTGAACTCCAGATACTCACCCTTGACTGGCTCAGTCTTCGGACCAATCTGGACCTTCATCTTCTCGTCCACACCACCGTTGATGGCGTACAGCATGGTCTTGGCCAGGTTGGCACGAGCACCGAAGAACTGCATCATCTTGCCGACGATCATCGGGGAGACGCAACAAGCGATGGCGTAGTCATCGTTGTTGAAGTCGGTACGCATCAGATCGTCGTTTTCGTACTGTACGGAAGAGGTATCGATAGAAACCTTGGCACAGAACTTCTTGAAGCCCATCGGCAGCTTTTCAGACCACAGGATGGTCATGTTTGGCTCAGGAGATGGCCCCATGGTGTACATGGTGTTCAGATAACGGAAGGAGTTCTTGGTGACCAGGGTACGGCCATCCACACCCATACCGCCGATGGATTCGGTTGCCCAAATCGGATCGCCAGAGAACAGGGTGTCGTATTCCGGAGTACGCAGGAAACGAACCATACGCAGCTTCATGACCAGGTGGTCGATCAGCTCTTGCGCTTGTTGTTCGGTGATCAGCCCCTTCTTCAGGTCGCGCTCGAAGTAGGCGTCCAGGAAGGTAGCGGTACGACCGAAGGACATGGCCGCGCCGTTTTGAGACTTGACGGCACCCAGGTAGCCGAAGTAGGTCCACTGAACCGCTTCTTGGGCAGTGGTAGCCGGGCCAGAGATATCACAGCCATACTTGGCAGCCATCTCTTTCAATTGACCCAGGGCGCGGTGTTGTTCGCAGATCTCTTCGCGCAGACGGATGGTGGCTTCCAGATCGTCACCGGCTTCCAGCTTGGCTTGCAGGGACTTGAACTGGGCCAGCTTGTCGGCCATCAGGAAGTCGATACCGTACAGAGCGACACGGCGATAGTCACCGATGATACGGCCACGGCCGTAGGCATCCGGCAGACCAGTGATGACGCCAGACTTACGGCAGTTCATGATGTCTTTGGTATAGACATCAAAGACGCCCTGGTTGTGGGTCTTGCGGTAGTCGGTGAAGATCTTCTTCAGTTGCGGATCCAGTTCACGGCCATAAACCTGGCAGGAACCTTCAACCATCTTGATACCGCCGAACGGAATGATGGCGCGCTTCAGCGGCTTGTCGGTTTGCAGACCAACGATCTTTTCCAGATCGTGTTCGATATAACCGGCACCGTGAGAGGTAATGGTAGAAGCCAGGTCGGTGTCGAAATCAACCGGAGCATGGGTGCGGTTTTCTTCCTTGATGCCTTCCATGACCTTGTTCCACAGGGTAGTGGTGGCCTCGGTAGCACCAGCGAGGAAGCTTTCATCGCCTTCGTACGGGGTGTAGTTCTTCTGGATGAAGTCGCGGGTGTTGACTTCAGTCTGCCAAGCTCCGGGTACGAAGCCTTCCCATGCCTTCAGACACTTTTCGTTAAGCTCTGCCATGTCGCATTACCTCTTCGGTATTGATGATCGAAGGTTCCGACGCCATTAGTGTTGGCGACGGAAAATAAACCAGTTAGTCAGGCCAATCATGACGCCGCCACCGATGATATTGCCGATGGTAACCGGGATCAGATTGTTGATGACAAAATGGCTGATGGTGAGATCGGCGTATTTAGCCGGATCTGCGCCGATAGCCTGCCAGAATTCTGGGCCCGCAAATGTTTGAATGCAGATGCCGACCGGAATCATAAACATGTTGGCGATACTGTGCTCGAAGCCGGAAGCGACGAACATAGCCACCGGGAGAACCATGATCAAAACCTTGTCGGTCATGGTGCGTCCACCAAAGGACATCCAGACTGCAACGCAAACCATCAGGTTACAGAGGATACCGAGGGCAACAGCTTCGATAAAAGTATGATGGATCTTGTGCTGGGCGGTATTCAGTGCCGTCAAGCCCCATTGGCCATTCGAGTTCATATACTGGCCAGCCAGCATGATCAACGCAACAATGATAAGGCCGCCGACCAGGTTACCGAAGTAAACAATAACCCAATTCTTCAGCAATTTCCCCCAAGTGATACGGTTTGCCGCACGAGCGACCAAAGTCAGAGTCGTTGAGGTAAAAAGCTCACCACCGAGGACGACACAGAGAATCAAACCGAGGGAAAAGCAGATGCCACCAGCTAGTTTGTTTCCACCAGTTGCGAGAACCGTAATGTAGAACACAAAGGCTATGGCGATAAAAGCACCAGCGGTAATTGCCAGTTGGAAGGTTTTTGCGGCTGGCTTGGTAGCCTTGCCGTAGGTGATATCTTCAGCAATAGCGGCAATCGCCTCTGGCTTCAGACAATCAAATGGAGATTCAGCTTTCACGTGATAGGCACCCAAGTTGTCATTTTACTGTCGTAATGATAGCAACAAAGCTATGGCTCAAATTTGCCTTGGATCAATTTTGGCCAGCTGCTTTTGTAATTTTACTACATCCAGGGGGCCGTTAGCGAATCAACAAAACCTCAAAAATGTTCCCGATTGGTTATGGCGCTAATTCTTGGCGCCAGGGACTATTTGGTTATCTGCATTCGATTTTGAACTATGCGGCCACAGTACCAATTAAAAGTACCATGAAAAATGCATGAAGTCGTACAGGCTTGGTTGATGATATGGGTGTCGACGAGCCATGATGTGAACACAGCCGAAATAGATCGGCTGTATTGAGCAGAGCCCATGAGCTATGGGCTCTGTTTTCATCGATGGAGGTTAGGTTGCAGAGCGATGAGCCAGCAGCTTAGCCCGTTGCAGTTTTTCGTAAGCTGCCAACAGTTTTTGATGGGCAGGGAACTGGCTCAACGACAGATCGCCAGCCTCAAGCCCGAAGAAGCGGCTTTCTCCTGCGATATGAGACCAGACATCGGCAACAGTGTCGGTGCCGAACATGTGGTCAAATGCCAGGCGATAGGCGGCAGGATCTCGCTCTTCCGAAAGGTGTAACTCCAGGCTGGCCTTGAGACAGCGGAAGAAGTTGGCGCGCTGTGCCGTGAATACGGTGGCATTGAATTCGAGTGTCCAGTTGACCCACTCCAGAGCCGTTGCCAATTCGCCAGCAGCCAGAGCCAGCAGACTCTTGAGTTCACCGATCCGCAGTGTGTACCAACCACTGCTCTTGTCGGCGGCCAGGCCGATCAGCTCACGCACCCGGGTTCTGTCATCAAATCCCTCTTCATCCAGCATGTCGTAGAAGGCCATGTACTCCTCGCTGCTGCCCTGGCTTTCCGGTAATGCCAGAACGGCTTCGCGCAGACCGGCGCCCATGTTGTTGTTGGCAATCAGCAGATCTTCAGCCGGGTAGATGTCAGACATCCCCGGTGCCAGGACTCGGCAGGCATAGACGCCCAGATGCTGGTAGTCAGCGATATACACGGGTTGCTCGAGCTCATGGAAGATACCGATCAGATGGTTGAACTCCTGCTCGGTCGTACCGGCAAAGTTCCAATCACTGAACTCATAGTCGGCATTCTGGCTAAACAGATCCCAACTGATGAGCCCGGAGGAGTCGATGAAGTGAGTCTCCAGGTTGTGGTGATCCGCGACCTCTTCGTTGTTGAATGAGGGGGGAGCAAATACGTCCAGATCTTTCAGGCTGCGCCCTTGCAGCAGCTCGGTGACCGTCCGCTCCAGGGCCACTTCAAACCGGGGATGAGCCCCGAAAGAGGCAAAACAGGTGCCATTGTGGGGGTTGAACAGCACCACGCAGATGACCGGGAACTGGCCGCCGAGTGAGGCGTCGTAGCAGAGGATCGGGAATCCTTCGGCCTCCAGCGCGGCGATGGCCGCCTGGGTATCCGGGTAGCGGGCGAGAACATCGGCCGGAATAGTCGGCAGCGTAATGGCTTCGGCAATGATCTTGTTCTTGGCATAGCGCTCGAAAATCTCGGACAACGCCTGGGTTCGTGCCTCGGTCGGTGTGTTACCGGCACTCATGCCGTTGGATACATAGAGGTTACCGACCACGTTGACCGGAATGTAAACCCGTTGCTGGTTATCCTGCCGCTCAAAGGGCAGGGCACAGATGCCGCGCTCCTCATTGCCGGATTGCAGATCAATCAGCATGTCGGCGGAGAGTTCCCCCTCTGGATCGTAAAACTGCAGCGTGTAGTCATCGAAGAGACCCTCGGGCAGTTCACCGTCCTCGGGGATGGGGAACCACTGCTCGTTGGGGTAGTGGACGAAAGGAGCATTGGCAACTGCTTCACCCAGATAGAAGTCAGCGAAGAAGTAGTTGGTCGACAGTCGTTCAAAATACTCGCCCAGGGCCGAGGCCAGCGCCGCCTTCTTACTGGCTCCTTTGCCGTTGGTAAAACAGAGCGGACACTCTTTGTCCCGGATATGTACTGACCAGACGTGGGGCACAGGGTTGAGCCAGGACGCCTCTTCGATGTCAAAGCCTAGTTCACGCAGTTTGTGTTGGAAGCGCTCGATAGAGGCTTCGAGGGCGGCGTCTTTCCCGGGGATGAAAGTTTGCATCGGTATGATTCCATGAACTGAATTGTTATCGACCTGTTAATTGTCGAGTGAGCGCTAGTGTACTGGTTGCAACTGCGGCATACCAGAGGGCCATGATGCTGAAATGTGGCGCGGCGGCGCGGTCGTGCAGATATTGCAATGTTTGGCACGTCATGTTGCGGAAAACGACTTGCAGAGTTTGCGACAATCCGTAATGTGGTCACCAGTGTGCTTCTCTATTTTTCCAGGGCAGGATTGAAGATGAAAAAAGTAGGTTTGATCGGTTGGCGTGGCATGGTTGGCTCGGTGTTGATGAGCCGTATGGTTGAAGAAAATGACTTTGCCAAAATCCAGCCGGTTTTCTTTACCACCTCTCAAGCGGGTCAGGCTGCTCCGAACTTTGGTAAGGATGCGGGCCAACTGCAAGATGCCTTCGATATCGAAGCGCTGCGGGCACTCGATATCATCATTACCTGTCAAGGCGGTGATTACACCAAGGAAGTCTATCCGAAGCTGATGGCGACCGGTTGGCAAGGTTTCTGGATCGATGCCGCTTCCGCGCTGCGGATGGAAGAGAATGCGGTGATCATTCTGGATCCGGTGAATGGCCAGGTGATCGACAGCGCCCTGGATCGGGGCATCAAGACCTATGTCGGAGGTAACTGCACGGTCAGCCTGATGCTGATGGGGCTGGGTGGCTTGTTTGCTAACGATCTGGTGGAGTGGGTTTCTTCCTCTACCTATCAGGCTGCTTCGGGTGCTGGTGCGCGTCACATGCGTGAGCTGCTCAGCCAGATGGGGGCGTTGCGCGATGTGGTGGCGACCGAGTTGGCTGATCCGGCCTCTGCGATTCTGGACATCGAACGCAAGGTTACCGCGGCGATGCGTGATCCGTCATTCCCGACTTCCCAGTTCGGTGCACCACTGGCGGGTAGCTTGATCCCGTGGATCGATGTGGCTCTGCCGAATGGTCAAAGCAAAGAGGAGTGGAAGGGGATGGCGGAGACCAACAAGATCCTCGGTCGCTCCGGTAGCCCGATTGCCGTGGATGGCAACTGTGTCCGTATCGGTGCCCTGCGTTGCCACAGCCAATCCTTCACCATCAAGCTGAAGAAAGATGTACCGCTGGATGATATCCATCAGATGCTGGCTAGCCACAACGATTGGGTTCGTGTCATCGAAAATGATCGCGCCGTGACGGTCAAAGAGCTGACTCCGGCCAAGGTGACTGGCACCCTGAGCGTACCGGTTGGTCGTCTGCGCAAGATGAATATGGGCAATGATTTCTTGTCTGCCTTCTCTGTCGGCGATCAGCTGTTGTGGGGGGCTGCCGAGCCTCTGCGCCGCATGCTGAATATCTTGCTGGCCAAGGCATAAACAGCCTCGTAAACCCATCAAAAAGGGCTGCAGATGCAGCCCTTTGTTTTACCTGGCGACAGACTAGCCGTGGAATGAGAGGAAGCTCAACATCAAGACGGGGCCGAGCAGGCTGAGGATGAAGCCTGACACCACGGCAACGGGTACTACCTGGATGCCGCCCGCCTTCTGGATGACCGGAAGGGTGAAGTCCAGAGCGGTTGCACCGCCCAAACCTATGGCTGCCGAGGCATGACGGCGCATCAACAGAGGGATCAGGACTATCGCCAGCAACTCACGCACCAGATCGTTGAGAAAGGCAGCACTGCCCATGATGGGGCCCAACTCCCCACCGACCAGGATCCCCGACAACGAGTACCAGCCAAACGCCGAAGAGAGCGCCAATCCCTGATACCAGGGATAACCTAATAACCATCCGGCTAGCAGGCCGCCAATCCAGCTGCTGAGCACCAGGGTTGCTGCGATTTTCAATGCCCAGCCATTGAGCAATATCTGGCGCAACGTCATCCCGGAGTTGCGCATCTGGATGCCGATAAAGAACAACAGCAGCATCAGTGCCCAATTGCTCCAGGTGTGAACAGGCAGGCTCCCCTTTTCCAACAACAGACCCACAGCGAAGCCGAGTACAACGACCAAGGCCATACGCAACGACTCTTTGGCCATCTGCCATTTGGATTGCGTCGATAGCCCATCCTCTTCTTGCAGCGGAGCCCGCCGACGATCGTGCCACCAGAGAGCGGCCA